>DROB01000021.1 GCA_011321985.1 Gammaproteobacteria bacterium
GTCCCGTTAACTATTGAAGGAATGAAATCCAGCAAATGACTGAGACCGTATGCCGCACGGACGCGGCATCCGAGCGCACATGGATGTGTTTACAGCGTGTCTCAGTCATTTGCTGGATCTCGTGTCTCGGGTTATATAACCATATCATATGAACCGACGCTATCGCCCTTTCTGGTGGCAAAAGAGAAAGTTAACGGGACAACAGTGATTTTACTTTTAAGCTTTTCTTCGTGCTTTTCGCACCCCAAGGGTATTTGTCGCTTCGCTCGGGCACGTCCTTCGCGGCAAAAAAATTATTTTTTCGTATGTCGCTTATGGCCGGTAGCGGTCTTTTGAGTAAGAGAGGTTTTTTTTATGGTAACCTGTCTCTTTTAACCTCACTCCTTAGTATTGCGATGAAAGATCTGGATCAACAAGTAAAAACTATCTATCTCAACGAGTATAAAGCCCCCGAATTTCTCATTGATCACGTTGACCTCTGTTTCTGGCTGGAGGAAGAAAAAACCCGAGTCGTCTCGACGCTTCAGCTCAAACGGCAATCAGACTCTGGCTCATCAGAACTGGCCTTGGATGGTGAGCGTCTCGAACTCGGTGAGATAAAGATCGATGGCTCACTGGTAGACGCAGCCGCATATACCGTGACGGAGACAAGGTTGACCCTGGCGGATGTACCCGATGATTTCTGTCTGGAGATAGAGACCTTTATCAGGCCACAGGAAAATTTTTCACTGGAAGGTCTGTACAAATCCAGCGGTAACTATTGCACACAATGTGAAGCAGAGGGTTTCAGAAAGATAACCTATTTTCTGGACCGTCCTGATGTCATGGCGTTATTCACTACTACCATCATTGCGGATAAGAAAAAATATCCGGTCCTGTTATCAAATGGTAACCCGGTTGATTCGGGAGAAGATGAAGCTGGTACTCATTGGGCGAAGTGGCAGGATCCCTACAGGAAACCGTGTTATCTATTTGCACTGGTCGCGGGTGACCTGGCTTTCATCGAGGACCATTACACCACGATGAGTGGCTGTGAAGTGCAGTGTCGTATCTATGTCGAGCACCATAATATCGATAAATGTGATTTTGCGATGGCATCTCTCAAAAAGTCGATGCAGTGGGACGAAGAAACTTTTGGTCGAGAATACGATCTGGATGTTTATAACATCGTCGCTGTCGATGATTTCAATATGGGGGCGATGGAGAACAAGGGCTTGAATGTGTTTAATTCCAAATATGTCCTGGCCAGGCAGGATACGGCGACCGATATGGATTTCATCGGTATAGAAGGTGTAATCGGGCATGAATATTTTCATAACTGGAGTGGCAACCGGGTCACCTGTCGCGACTGGTTTCAGCTGACCTTAAAAGAAGGCCTTACCGTATTTCGAGATCAGCAATTTACTGCCGACATGAATGCGGTTGCTCCCAAACGGATCGATGATGTGAATATATTACGTACCGCTCAGTTTGCTGAAGATGCGGGTCCGATGGCGCATCCCATACAGCCTGACTCTTATCAGGAGATCAATAACTTTTATACGGTCACGGTATATAACAAAGGTGCTGAGATCATAAGAATGATCCACACCCTGCTGGGGGCCAGGAATTTCCGTCTGGGTATGGATCTGTATTTTGAGCGCCATGATGGCCAGGCGGTGACCACAGAAGAGTTTGTTAGCGCGATGGAAGATGCCAGTCAGGTCAACCTCGAACAGTTCAGGCGTTGGTACAAACAGGCAGGTACGCCTGTGGTCAGCGTCAGAGAAAGCTACGATGCGGGCAATGAAACTTATTCATTGGTGCTATCACAGGAGACTCCAGCAACACCGGGTCAGGAAGAAAAACTGCCATTTCATATCCCGGTAAAAATTGGCCTGGATATGGCACGCGCCGACAGCAGCGTGGTCCTGAGCCTGGTGAAAAACGAGCAGCTGTTCGAGTTTGATGGAATCAAAGAAAAGCCGGTGTTATCGATCCTGCAGGGTTTCTCGGCACCCGTAAAGTTAAATTTTGAACGTGATGATGAAGAGCTGGCATATTGCATGGCCCACGAAAAAGATGAGTTTAACCGCTGGGAGGCCGGGCAGCGGCTGTCGACACATCTAATCCTCACTATGATCGAGCGTATCAATGATGGTAAGCCGCTGACCTTACCGGCGTTTTATATCGATGCCTGTAAGGCGACGCTGCAGGATAAAACGCTGGATAAAGCCCTGATTGCCCGTGCGCTGACCTTACCTTCGTTGAACTATATCGGAGAGATGATGCCGATAATCGATGTAGATGCTATCCATCAGGCAAAAGAATTCATCTACTCGACTCTTGCAGAAAATTTAAAGGAGGAACTCCTGCAGACGTATCAGGAAAACCATCAGGATCGATATGAGCTATCGCCTACAGCGATGGGTGAACGTTTCCTACGCAATCAGGCATTGTCCTACCTGATGTATTCAGGTGACACGGGTGAGGCACTGGCCCGACAGCAATATCAGACAGCGGATAATATGACCGATCAGATGGCGGCTTTTAAGTCGCTGGTCCATCATACTGCATCCGGGGTCGATGAAATTATCGATAGCTTCTACCAGCAGTGGAAACACGATAATCTGGTACTGGATAAATGGTTTACCGTGCAGGCGACCATTCCTGATGTTTCCGCTAGGGAGAGAGTATCAAAATTGTTTGAACACGATGATTTTGATATTAAAAATCCCAATCGTGTGCGCTCACTGCTGGGGGCTTTTTGCTCGGCCAATCCATTATGTTTTCATGATACCGATGGTTATGGGTACCGCCTGCTTGGGCGATATATAGAAAAACTCGATACCATGAACCCTCAGATAGCATCACGCCTGTGTGGGCCACTGACACGGTGGAAACGGTACAGTGAGCCACGCCAGCGGCTGATGAGAGCCGAGCTACAGCGGCTGATTTTACTGCCGACACTGTCCAGTGATGTCTATGAAATGGTAGAAAAAAGCCTGAAATAAGCCTCTTGGCCGCGTATTTATGAGGAATGTTGAAAAAAAGACCATAAATTAAGCGCTTATTAGCAGATAAGCGGTCTATTTTTTAGTCGGCGCATGCTGTAGTATTTTTCAGTAGGTAATTTACAAAAGATTACAAATTTTAGTTTTTTTATAGTAAATTCATGCAGATATTGCGTGTAAGGTCTAAACTTGGTTAACGTGTTTGAAAGAATGATACTCGGGAATATAAATCTTTCGTTAATTAAGTGTGCGAGAGTCAATGAGTCGGAGCTGTAGCATATGTCGAATGTCGTTTCACTTTTTAGTGATACCCAAAAATATGAAGAAAGACCGGTGGTCGTATTAGCTGACGATGACCCTTCTATCCGCCTGATGGTGCGTCATGTGCTGGAGTCTGAAGACTTTGATATCGTTGAAGCTGCCGATGGCCTCGAAGCGATAAAAGCGGTCGAAAAACACCACCCAGCCCTCATCTTGCTGGATGCAGTCATGCCCGGCATCGACGGTTTTACGACCTGCCAGCAGATAAAAGACAAAGGTCACACCGACATCCCGGTGATGATGATCACCGGACTGGATGACGACGCTTCGGTCGAAAGAGCCTATGAAGTAGGTGCGATCGACTTTATTACCAAACCCATCAAATGGGCGGTACTCAAGCACCGTGTAAAATCGGTGGTAGCCAAGGTCATCGCGGAGCGTAAAGTTCAGCTACTGGCTTATCGAGATACGCTTACTGATCTACCTAATCGTCTGCTATTCGCTGATCGCCTGGAGCAGGCTGTCATCCGTTCTGAGCGCAGCCGCACCTCTATGGCACTGATGCTGGTCGACATCGATGATTTCAAGCTGGTAAATGACTCCTTCGGTCATGATGCCGGTGATAAGCTGATCAAAGCCGTGGGACAGTTGATCTCTCGCTCGTTACGCCGAGCCGATACCATCGCACGCCTGGGTGGCGACGAGTTCGCTGTCATCATCGAAGGCATCGATAGCCCTGAAGATGCTATTTCAATCGCGGATAATCTGACGACGATCCTCGAGCATAATGTCCGACTGGATGATCAGGAGACCTATACCAGTGCCTCCATCGGCATCGCGGTGTATCCCGATGATGGCAAAGATGCGCGTACCCTGCTGAAAAATGCAGATACGGCCATGTTCCGTGCTAAAGAAAGTGGTCGCCACTGCTTCCAGTTTTATAAACCGGAAATGAGTGTCAGCGCGATGGAGCGCCTGGATCTGGAGAACAGCTTGAAGGCTGCTTTCGAAAATGACGAGTTTCTGGTCCATTATCAGCCTGTTGTAGATATCCACAAGAATGAGATTGTTAGTGTTGAAGCATTATTACGCTGGCAGCACCCCGATAAAGGTATGATTCATCCGTCAGATTTTGTGTCGGCCATCGAAGATAGCGGTTTGATCGTCGCCCTGGGCGAATGGTTGATCGGCACCGCGTGTAAGCAGATCAGGGTATGGCAGGATGCGGGGCTGAAAAACCAGCACGTATCGATCAACCTGGCACCCAGGCAGTTCAAAGAGCAGGATCTGGTATCACTGTTTACTCAGGCGATAACAGAGAGTGGTATCGAAGCATCTGCCTTATCCGTAGAAGTGACCGAGCGCACTTTGATCGATAACATCGGCGAAGTTGAGGTCACCCTGAAAAAATTACGTGATATGGGCATACAGGTGATGCTAGATGATTTTGGCACAGGGTATGCGTCGCTAGCCTATCTAAAAGAATTCCCGGTTGATGTCGTCAAAATAGACCGCGCCTTCATCGCAGGCATACCTGATAACCCGGAAGATTCGGCTGTTATTGATGCGATAGCCGGGTTAACACGTGGATTGAAATTGCAGTTGCTTGCCGAAGGTGTTGAGAATGAGCGGCAGCTGGATGTATTGAAAAGTATAGGTTGCCAATATGGGCAGGGTTATTACTGGAGTAAAGCCTTACCCGGTGATGAGTACGAACAGTTTTATATGAACCAGATTTATAATATCGGCTAACGTACAAGAATAGACTAAGCCATGAGCCGTTTGATGTTTTTCATCAAACGGCTTTTTTAATGTACAATCGGCAGAATTATTTTTTCACCCTCGAGTTGAAAAAGCGATAATAAACCCGGCACAGATAAAGCCATTCTTTAAGACGTGAATGTATGAATATTTTGATCACAGGTGCTAATCGAGGCATAGGCCTTGAAATGGTACGATACTCGATGGAGCAGGGCTGGCGCGTTTTTGCCTGTTGTCGTAACCCGCACAATGCAGAAAATTTATTTAATATAGCAAAACTATCGAATGGGCAGATCAGTGTCCATATCGCGGACATGCTGGAGCTAGCTACCTTGCAGGCGTTGTCATATGAGCTTCGTAATGATGCCATCGATATATTGGTGAATAATGCGGGTATCTATGGCTCGGATAAAAATAGATTTGGTTCAGTCGATGCTGACAGCTGGCTGCAAGCTTTTCAGATCAACAGCATCGCACCGCTAAAGATGGTGGAAGCTTTTTCGGAACAGCTGTTCATGGGCAAGCGTAAGACAGTCGCCTGCATGAGCAGCAAAATGGGTAGCATGGCAGATAATGGTTACGGTAATAGTTACATCTATCGTTCGAGCAAGGCAGCCCTGAATGCGGTAGTAAAAAGTCTGTCCATCGATTTAAAAGAGCAGGGTATCATCACTGTGGCACTTCATCCGGGCTGGGTCAAAACCGATATGGGTGGAACAAATGCTGAGATTTCCACACGTGAGTGTGTCGTGCAGCTGTTTGCTAATCTGACACACCTGACGATCGAGGATAGTGGCCGTTTTATCGATATAGATGGTAGCGATATCCTCTGGTGAATGGATATGAAAAGATATGTTATTTCCTGATTTAGAAAAACTGACAAGACTCGTTAAAAGAGCCGCTAGAGAAGAATTACTGGTCGATTTCGGTCACTCTGATTTCGAGTATAAAGAGGACGGTAGTGTGGTCACTCCGGCTGATCTGGCAATGCAAAGCCGATTGGAGGTGGAGTTAAAACAACACTGGCCAGCATACGGTATCCTTGGCGAAGAGATGACCGAGAGTGAACAGTTAGCAGTGATAGCCAGTGAAAAGGCATATTGGTGTATCGATCCACTGGACGGTACAGGTAACTACGCTGCGGGACTGCCTTTTTTTGCTGTTTCTATCGCATTAATTATTGATGGTCAGCAGCAGGTGGGTCTTATCTATGACCCGGTCCGCGACGAGATGTACACTGCGATAAGAGGTGAGGGAACCTGTCTTAACGGAAAACCGATTGATGCGCTACGTACAGATATTACCGATGATAAGCCTGTCATCGCCGAGATTGATCTGAAACGATTACCTGCTGAACTGGCGGTAAAACTTGTTACCGAACGCATCTTTGCCTCGCAACGAAACATAGGCTCGTCTGCGATCGACTGGTGCTGGATGGCGATGGGACGATTTGATATCTATCTTCACGGCGGCCAGAAAATGTGGGATTACGCAGCGGGAAGCCTGATCTTTAGAGAAGCCGGCGGTCGTTGTATATCACTGGATGAAGGAGAGATCTTTCGAGGGCGGCTCGAAACTCGATCCGTGCTGGCATGTTACGATAAGAAACTGTTTGACTATTGGTACCGATGGATCGGTATCCCGATTGAATAAGCAGTGAGACGGTTGAAGTGAAGATCGTGAGCAGTTTTTTCTGATCAAGCTGGATACGAATAAACGGGGTAGTCGGTCACTCTGATACGGCGCTATTCTCATGAAGAATATTGCAGACCTGATCGCGACACGTTTGAGAGGTGTGTCCTTTCATTTCGATCCAGCAATAAATAGAGGAAACTCTGAATTATCAGAGCTTCCTCAGATAATAAACAATAAAAAAGCCATGACGTGATTCATGGCTTTTTTATTACCCAGCTACGAAGGCGTGAGTTTTTTATCGACTGGCAACGGTCGATTTCTTGATCAGGTTTCTTATTTTTACTTCCAGCTTATCTTCATCATTAGCTCGGAAGCCAAGATTTGCATGAACCAGTTTCCCGTTTTTATCGATAAGATAAGAACTCGGCATCGCCTTCACGCGGTAGGCCTCGGCGGTATTTCCCCGTGGGTCGAATGCGACATCAAAGTTAGCCGGTATCTCCTGTAGGAATTGATTTGCTTTATCGCGTGAATCATCGAGGTTAATCGCAATAACTTTAAATCCTTCGTTCCCGTATAAAGTCTGCATCTTGTTCATCCAGGCAAATGATTTACGGCAAGGCTGACACCAGGAAGCCCAGAAGTCTACATAAACAATCTGACCACGGTACTTGCTCAGTTCGATCTGTTTTTGTTGTCCCTGTAATTTGAAATCAGGAGCAGCCTGACCCGCAATGGCATTACCACTACCTAAAAAGCCATATAGTGCGATTAGCATGAGTGGCATTCTGAATATTGAAGTTAGCATAATTGACTCCGTCGTATTATCTGTGTAAAAAAATCAGCTAGATCCGATGGAAGCCACAGGCGATGAAAGCCATAGACATGCCACTGATCTAATAGTGTTCGTTGGGATGATTGTTTTGGATTCAATTACTGTGTCTGCAGTGATGAGGCCGGATCTTGAAAATCCGTCACTTTTATGACAACGCCCCAATAATATAGCATTTTCATGATGAATGTCGATATAAAACGGCCCAAGTCGCCACCTTCTTCGCTTTAACCAACTCTGATTGAATAATCAGAGTAATAAAAAGGCAGGGTGTGACCTTGTGTTTCTTTTGTTTTCAATGGTTTAGGGGGTGTCAGACAGGGTGTGCATCGATATTTAGCTAAGATTCTGGATTAATCCGGGCATTTCTGATTTGTTGCTGAATCACTACTTTTATTGTTCTGGTATCGTGTTTATCCAGCCTGTGTGAGCTAGAATAATATCTGTAACAATCCTGTTAATTTACCTTTATCACGAGCAGATGGCACCCATATTAATCGACAATCGAGGCGTAATAAAACTGAGCCTTATCTCATTATTAATCACGATTATCATCTTTGCCACAGGTTATTTTAGTGGTTACCAGAGAGCCATCCAGCTCAATACGATGGTCAGCGAAACCGAAATATTGACTCTGCCGGTGCAGCAGATTTCGCTGGTCAGCGATGTCGAGCCGCAATCACCCGAAAAAATGCTCGA
>DROB01000022.1 GCA_011321985.1 Gammaproteobacteria bacterium
AACGGTAGCTCCCATCGTGGCGATGATCATCATCCTCGTTTCGAAACGTTTTCGCCAGATAAGTAAAAATATTCAGACCAGCATGGGTGATGTGTCCCGTATCATCGAGGAGTCGATCAAGGGACACCTGGTAGTGAAGATATTTGGCGGGCGAGATTACGAAGAAAAACAATTTTCACTGGTTAATAATAAGAACCACAGACAGAACCTGCGTATGCAAAAGACACAGGCGTTAAGTTCGCCTATCGTCCAGTTTCTGGTGGCCTGTTCACTATCTCTGATCGTCTATCTGGCGACGCTGGATAGTATGATCGAAGAGATCAGTGCGGGTACATTTGTTTCTTTTATTATCGCCATGTCGATGATGTTACCACCGGTGCGATCACTGACTTCGATCGTAAGCACCCTGCAGAAAGGGGTTGCAGCGGCTGAAAGTGTGTTCGCTTTTATCGATCTGAAACAGGAGCATGATGAAGGCATGTTCCAGACCGATCATGTAGAAGGACAGGTAGGGTTTGATCAGGTAAGTTTTACCTATAAAAATGATGAAACAAGTGCTCTGGAAGGGGTGAGTCTGACTATCGATGCCGGGCAGACCGTCGCTTTTGTCGGGCGCTCGGGTAGTGGTAAATCGACACTGTTGAACCTGATCCCCCGATTATATGACACAGAAGACGGGCTCATCCTGCTTGATGGCAAGGACATACAGGAATACAGCCTCGATAACCTGCGTAGCCATATATCCTATGTGGGACAGGATGTCATCCTGTTTAACGACACCATAGAACACAATATCGCTTATGGCAATATGGGAGCATGTAGCCGCGATGATATCATCGATGCGGCAAAAGCGGCCTGTGCCTATGATTTCATCAGTGAATCCCAGGACGGCTTTCAGACCATGGTCGGTGAACGAGGTGTCATGCTGTCCGGAGGGCAACGTCAGCGGATCGCGATCGCTCGGGCGTTGTTGAAGGATGCACCGGTTCTGATACTCGATGAAGCGACATCGGCACTCGATACAGAATCAGAACGATACATACAGGCTTCCCTCGAAAAGTTGATGCAGGATCGTACGACGCTGATCATTGCACATCGTCTGTCCACGATAGAGAATGCAGACCTTATCGTGGTGATGGATAATGGAAAGATAGTAGAGAAAGGTACACATCAGGAATTACTTGCTGCCGATGGCCATTATTCAGCTTTGCATCAGATGAATTTTGAATATAGCGAGTCTCCGTAAACAGAGATGAAAACGCTAGACTCATACTGGTATGAATCCAGCCCTCTTAACCGGTTTGTTGTCGTGGTCCTGTTGCCCCTGTCAGCCTTGTATTGTCTGTTTGGCTATCTCCGGCGCAAGCTCTACAGTCTGAATGTAATAAAAAGTTTCCGTTCTGATGTGCCGGTTATTATCGTGGGTAATATCGTTGCTGGAGGAAGTGGTAAAACCCCCCTGTTAATCGCTTTATGTGAATACGCCCGCAACAGGGGATTGTCACCCGGCGTGGTGAGCAGGGGCTATGGTGGACGTGTTGATGGGTTGAAGCAGGTCGTTGCCGATGATATGGCCGAGCTGGTCGGCGATGAGCCCCTGATGATCCACCGAAAGATAGATGTCCCCGTCGTGGTGAGTGCAGACAGAGTCTCTGCGGTCAATCATCTGCTTGAGAATAATGGATGCGATGTGGTCTTTTCTGATGATGGCTTGCAGCATTACCGTATGATGAGGGATTTTGAAATTGCAGTGGTGGACACCAGCAGGTATTTTGGTAACGGTTTCTGCCTGCCTGCAGGGCCACTGCGCGAACCAGTATCACGTCTAAACGACGTTGATCTGGTCATCTATAACACAGGCAGTGATACTACCTCTGAGAGCAAGGTTTCTGAATCATGTTCGTATTCACTTCGATTATCAGGCATCTCGCGGTTGAGGGATGGTGAAAAAGCATCTTTTTCATCGTTCGAACAAAGAACAGTACACGCTGTGGCCGGTATAGGAAATCCAGCGCGATTTTTTAATCAGTTACGCCAGCAGGGCATGAATATCATCGAACATATTTTTTCTGACCACCATCGATATGAACAGGGTGATTTCTCTGGTTGGGCCAGTGGTTGTATCGTCATGACCGAAAAGGATGCGGTAAAATGCCATAGTCTGGTGTTGCTTGATGCATGGGTCGTCGCGGCAAAGGTTGAATTGTCGGCAAAACTTGAATCGGAGCTCGACAGCAGATTATTACCGGTTATAGACAAAAAAATGCGTGATGAAAAAGAAACTTGAATCGATATTGGTCTGTCCATTATGTAAAGGGCCTCTGGTACTGCGGGGGCGGGGGCAGAAGGAACTGGTCTGTGAAAAAGATAAGCTGGCATATCCTGTACGGAGGGGTGTACCTGTGCTCCTGCATGCCGATGCCAGGAGCATTGACGATTAAGTTCTCATGGTGGTGTAAGATGAAGCAGGAGACGATGAATAGAGCTGCCCTATAGTCGAGATGGTATTTAGTAGCCAAAAAACGATCGTCTTCGGTTAAACTATGGGCCGTATTCCCCCCGCGAGTTTCCCGTTCAAATTTGATAAAAGATAGATCGATGAATGATGATTTTAAAATAATAATTCCGGCAGTTTTTGATAACGATAACTTTCCGAATAAAGCTATGGCTGATATCCACGGTAAGCCCATGCTTCAATATGTGTTTGAGAGCGCGCAGGCATCTGCTG
>DROB01000023.1 GCA_011321985.1 Gammaproteobacteria bacterium
CTTGTCGACTTTCTGTAATTTTTGTTCAAGACTGGAAACGTCGTTATGCAGGTAGCGGTGTAACCGTGCACCGCTGAGCAGGCCTCCATCGATCAGTGATGCATGATTTAGACGATCTTCAAAAACGTGGTCACCTTTTTCGACCAGTGCCTGGCATAATCCCAGATTGGCCATGTAACCGGTCGAAAACAGGAGCGCACGCGGGTAACCGGTAAATTCCGCCAGTTCCTCTTCCAGTTGGTGGTGCACGATGGAGTGGCCATTGACCAGGTGTGCCGCGCCACTACCCACACCGAAATCATTGATGGCATCGATGGTTGCCTGTTTTAGCTGCGGGTTATTGGCAAGCCCGAGGTAATCATTGCTGCAGAAACTGATAACATCCCTGTTGTCGATCTGCATCTCGATCTGTTGCGGGCTTTTTGTTATACGTCGTGTACGATAAAGGTGTTGTTTTTTTCTCTCATTGAGGGCTTTCTTTAGTTTGTTATTGAGCGCTTTCAAGAGAGGGGATAGCTGTCTGAGTATTAACCGTAGGCACAGGTAGCCTGTCTGCTCCTGTCTTCACAGTTGTTGATACCTAATTTTTTAAATAATTGCTGGTCATGATTCTCGTCAGGATTATCCGTGGTCAATAACCGGTCACCATAGAAGATGGAGTTCGCACCGGCAAGAAAGCAGAGCGCCTGGGTTTCATCCGACATCTCGGCTCGTCCTGCTGACAGGCGTACCACTGATTCTGGCATGGTGATACGTGCCACAGCGATACTGCGAATAAAATCCAGAGGCCCGATTTCTTCGGTGCCGTGTAGTGGTGTGCCTTCTACCTGAACCAGCATATTTATCGGAACGCTATCCGGATGTTTGGGCAGGTTAGCTAACTGCTGCAATAATGAAACACGGTCAGTCTGTTTTTCTCCCATACCCAGGATACCGCCGCTGCAGACATTGATATCGGCATCGCGCACATGTTTCAGGGTATCGAGTCGATCCTGGAATGTACGGGTGGTAATAATATCACCGTAATATTCGGGAGAGGTATCCAGATTATGGTTATAATAATCGAGACCAGCTTTTTTCAGCCGTCGTGTCTGTTCATCCGTTAGCATGCCCAGGGTGACGCAGGTTTCCAGTCCCAGCCCCTTGACCGCGACCACCATATCGATCACTTTATCGAGATTTTTATCAGTAGGATTGCGCCAGGCGGCACCCATACAGAACCGGCTGGCACCATTCTCTTTAGCAACGGTGGCTTTTTCGATGACTTCTTCCAGCGGTAATAAACGCTCACGCTCGATTTCAGCATCATTTTTAGCGCTCTGTGAGCAGTAACCACAATCTTCCGGGCAGGCACCGGTTTTGATGCTTAACAGGGTGCTGATCTGAACCTGATTGGGGTCAAAGTTTGCCCGGTGTATCGACTGTGCTCGAAACAAAAGGTCATTGAAGGGCAGGTCAAACAGGGCTGATATTTCCTGTTTCGACCAGTCGTGGCGTAATATTGATTTGTCTGACATAGTTATGGTTTTCTTGATTGTGGCTCGATATACTGGACACCTATCTTACACTACAAGGAAGAGCTGCAAAATGGAACTTGCGCTAACACTTTTATCATTCTTATTCCCGTCACGTTGTATATTGTGTGGTCAAACCGTGTCTGCACATGCAGATAAAAAGAATATCGAACTATGTGGCGATTGTTACGGGGCATTGCCCTTCAATATGAATTACTGCCTGCGCTGTGCATTGCCTCTGGTGGATGGGGTCAGTAAAAACACGCTGTGTGGTCGATGTGTTCGGAGACTGCCTGATCATGATTATGCCTATAGCCTCTTCCGCTATGAAGGAGACATCATCCGCCTGATACATCAGTTAAAATTTTCAGAGAAAATCATCTGTGCGCGCAGTATAGGTGAGCTATTGTTATCGGTATTGATGGAAGATGGGGCATTGAGTACCGAGCGGCCTGATTGTTTATTACCGGTACCACTGCACCCGTCGAGATTGAGGCAACGTGGCTTTAACCAATCGATAGAGATCGCACGGGTCATCAGTAAGAAACTGTCTATTCCAATCGAATACGATGCGGTCATCCGCTGTCGAAGAACCACGGCGCAGACTGGCTTGAATGCGAGTAGAAGACAAAAAAACATAAAAGATGCATTCAGCGTGACGAGCGAGTTGAGTCACAGGCATATTTTGATTATCGACGATGTAGTAACAACGGGTTCGACAGTAAATGAACTGGCAAGAGTATTAAAAAATAAAAAAGTTGAACGTGTCGGTATTTTGAGTATTGCACGTGCGCCAGTCAAGGGTTAGGGATAGTCTGAGCAAGTCCTGTTCCTGATTAAAAAAACTTTGGAGCATCAAGGTTGTTTGGATATTTGATTTTCTGTTGGTATCAGGATATTTTTTCACGACTAAACTCTGACACTTGAGGTAGTCTTTTTCTTTTCTCAGAGGTATCCTTGTTTAAGCAAGCAGCATTACCCTCCGTCCATTTTTATTTCTATTCAAGTCAGGAGTAAGTGGAGAGATTGTATCTCAGATTACTTTTTCCTGCCATTACGCCTGGAACCATGCCAGCTGACAAAGGGGCCAACACTACTCTCATCAAATGTAGCAGATTTATAAATCTGGAAATGATGGATTTCATTACGACTATAAGATATGTTTACAACATTATTAGCCTGTCCTTTTTCAGTATTCTCTGCGAGAGTCGTCCACATATATGAACCATTTCTACGAGGCTGTGCTACTTGAATTGTCCATAGTTTTTCAACTGCTGCCAATACATCTGTGGCATTAAATTCAGATAGTTGGTCTATCCATTCAGTATAACCAGACCCACCAAATTTTTCATTTAGCCGC
>DROB01000024.1 GCA_011321985.1 Gammaproteobacteria bacterium
GAGAGGCTGACTGCCATGTTTCAGAAACAGGATCAAAACGTTCTACCGAAGCGGTAACACCTGAACTGGTCTTTCCTCCCGTGAGCAGGACGCTGCCATCACTGAGCAGAGTCGCACGATGAGAAACCCGCCCTTCAGCAAGCGAAACGATCGCCTTATTACGTTTCGCAACAGGGTCGAATATCTCGCATTCCCCAAGCACTTGATTTCCCCCTTTCCCACCGGCGATCAGTACCCGGCCATCACGGAGCAGAGTTGCCGTGTGACCGCGACGAGGATGCAACATCGGGGCGGTTTGCTGCCAGGCAGACTGAGGCTGCATCATGATCTCGCTGCTTGCAAGCTGAACATCACCGCTATCTCCACCAGCGACAAAGACAGTCGAATCAGAAAGCAAGGTCGCTGTGTGAATATATCTTGCCTGCTGCAAGTCCGGAACAATCTGCCAAAAGCCACGATCGTCCTGCAGGGTGAAAAACAGATACGGAGAAGCAAAAATAAAAGCAATGGCGGCGAATGAGAGTAATAAACCCAGTTTTTTTACAGACATAATCGTCGATCATAATCCGGATGAGAACTCAACAGAATGAAGATAACATAAAAAATCAGGAGGCACTTACTGGCGTCTTGTACTGCTGAAAATAGGGTTGCCTGGATATCACAGAGTAAAACTCATCCTGCCATCTCGTTTCCCCCACAGCGCCAACAGCAGAAAACAGATTAACGCGCTTTATGATGTTCGATATTGACTTCCGTCCTGATATCACCCGCAATCCGGCGAAAATATTTTTTCGCTTTTTTTGATATCGGAATACGTGTGTACCCGCTTGTATCGCTGAAACGGACTTCATTCTCTGCATAAAATTTAACACGGTAAATAGTGAAAGTGCCGGTGCCACCAAAATCCCGCGGACGGGCAGTGATGATGATACGCGAACGCGCTGAGGACACGCCAAGTTTGACTTCATCATCAAAAGGATAACGCGGGCGCCAGGCGGTTTCATAATAAATTTTCTCCTGACTGTTGGTCCTCCGTACGATCTCATACTGATGCTTATCTAACATGCGAAAAACGATCTTTTCCAAATCAGCAGCATTGGCCAGGCCAAGGTTAGAATAAAAATCCTTGTACTCTTTTGCCCCGCTACCCGAGTAGCTGCAGCCGGTATTCCAGACAAAACCCGACGATAACAGAAAAAAAAGTGCCGGCACAAAGATAACCCGCTTAAATGAAAATCTGGTAAACATAAAACCTCCTTACAAACTTGGAGCATGATCCGGGGATTGCTGCAAAACAGTGTAACCTGCTTGTTGGCGCCGGGACAAGACGGTTTACAGCCTTGCAACAGTGCATGCGACTGTACACACACAGCCAGAAAGTTGTTAAAATACGTTGATAAATATAGACATTTTCAGAGAGAACGCAATGTTTAAGTACCGAGAAGCCGTGGCAAACTGGCAAAAAAAACGGAAGGCCATCGACAAGAATGTGATGGCCTTCCGGGAAATATATATCAGCAGTAATGCTTACTGCGGTCCAGCGCCGAGCTTGCGGTTGGCATCGCTGAGCTTTTCAAATTTTGCAGCAGCAATCTTTGGAGCAGAGCCGGGGCCACCGCCGCCAAAAGTGTAATTGCTGATGCCATACTGCGTTCCGATGGTTTCAATTTCTGAACCCGGAAGCGGAAAATGGATCGGGGTATTTTTAACCAGCATGCCCCAACCACGTGCATCGAAGAAACCGGTCCCGATACCAACGAGGAAGGTTTCGATGCGCTTTTCATACTTAAGCCAGAAGTAGAAGTCTGACTCGTTTCCGGTCAGCGGGTCCATACCGCCCCGGGTCGTCCGGGTCAGGTTTACCAGCGCAGCCGCACCAGCGAGATCGCCGGTATAGTACAGAGCTTCAGCCTTGATCAGGTTCATTTCCGTAACGGTCATTTCGACCATCGGGCTGGTAGCACCTGAGAGGTAGTGCTCTTCCCAACGCTTGTGCTGATACAGCGAACGGTGGTAGAGACCACGGTCGGGACGGTGCAGAGCAGAACCTTTATAACGGAAGTCCGAGCCTTCGCTGGTAGGATCACCTGCAGTGCCTGTTACACGGCGATCGAGAGGATCGATTTCGATCTGATCCCGATTTGCAACAGCAGCATCAGAATCATCACCCAGCCAGGCATCGAAATTACCGGACTGATCCGTCCAACCGATGGTTTTGTAGTCAGCACGTACCCAGATATGATTCTGACCCAGGTAATGAACGCCTTTCCACCAGAACTCACCATCACCGACAGGAGCGAAGTCTTCCGTGATACCCGCATCAACATGGTTGATGACAGCAGCCCAATTTACATTGGCACGCTCATTAACATCACGAGCTACCTGCGTCATAAAGCGGGCGATATAGGAGTGCGCCAGCTTGGCCAGGTCTTCGTTGGTCAATGTCAGGCCATTTACCCAGGTATCCGGAATTTCAAAACTATTGGCATTGCTGATAGCAACAACTTCTTCAAGCATGCTGATAGCAGCAGCCATGATTTCGTTGTATGGCTTGAGCTCAACAACATCGTTGTTCAGATCAATAGTTTCATCATAGATGAAGCCCTGATCAAAGAACAGAGCGATGAAGCCATGAGAAAGGCCTTGTACGAACTTAGCGAACGCACGGGCACGGGCTTCTTCTTCGATCTGGATATCGTCACGAGCCATAGCCTTGAGGCCATCATTGGCGTTGGAGATCGCACGATACAGTCTGAACCAAGGTGTCGAGTTGTGTGTGCGATAACGATACGAGGAGCTGTTATCCCAGGCAACACGTGGCTCTGAGGACAGATCCTGCATGCCGAAGTTACCCCAGGAACCGGTGAGCTGGTCAGCCGTAACCGACAGGCCCATGCCAGGAGTATAGGTTGAAGATGTTCCCTGCCAGTAAGCCAGAAAAGAGCCAGCGATCAGCGATTCAACATCCGAAGAAGATGCCAGCACGCGCTCGGTGTCAGGGGTGTCGATATTCTGAACTTCGAGGTTGGTATCACACCCGAAGACGAATAAGCTGAAAAGCAAAATCAAGCTTCCGCTTATGAGTTTCTTCATCATGTTCATAAAACCTCCGCGGTTTTATCTAAGTAAATGTTCAGTTCTTTCTGGAACAAAAAACGGTATGGGATACCGGCATGGCGCCGATATCCCGCGTGAAAAGACTTCTTAGAATTCGAACTCAATATAACCGGTGAAGGTTCTGAAGTTCGGGTACCGGAAACCGTCGAAACGACGAACGGTAGCATCACCCTGACCAACTTCAGGATCGAAACCGGAGTAGTCAGTGAAGGTCAACAGGTTACGACCGATAACGCCGAAGGTGGCTTTGTAGAACATACCGCCAAAGTAACCACCGAACAGGTTAACCAACGTCGATCTGTTGACTGCATAGCTGAGATTGAGTTCACGCAGCTTCAGGTATGTACCATCCTCAACGAAAGCGCTGTTGACGGAATTGGTGTTATACAGCGTAGCGTAATAATTCACAGGTTTTTTGGCTTCCTGTGGCTTGCCAGCCTGATCAACATCGCCGTGACGCAGTTCACGGTAAGCCCACTGGCGGGTATTGTTGTAGATATCGCCGCCGATTTGAGCATCGAACAGTACGTAGGCGTTGAAACCTTTCCAGCGGAAAGTGGTAGAGAAGCCGACGTTGAAATCAGGAATCGTGTTTCCGATTCTCTGGAAGTCGGACAGTGTACCATTTTCATCCTTAGCCAGCATATAGAAAGGCATACCCCAGGGCAGAGAAGTGTCAGCAACGCCGTCGCCATCAGTATCGATGTCAACTGTTGTTCCCCACATGCCATCTCTCCAGGAGTTACCCTGACCTACAGCGACGAGATAACCATCGTCATTGACGTCAAAATAATCGGAGAAGTTAGCCCAGGCGCCATCGCGGTGAACTTTGAGTTCATCCTTGCTGGTCAGCCACTTACGGCCATACATTGCACCGAAGTTCTCATTACCACGGTTGTAGAACGCACCGCCAGGACCGGTCCGGTAAGCAGGACGGTTAAACTCGGTGATGGTTTGCTTGGTTTTATCGAAGACGAGTCCCATAGACAGGCTCATGTCACGCGTGCGATAAACAGAGGCGTTAACGGTTGCTTCGAATGTGCTGGTTTCCATGGAGGCAGCGTTGAGCGCCTGGCTGGAGAATCCGTAAAAACCGGCCAGCGGAACATAGAGGATCAGATCCTTGATGTTCGACTTGGCATAGGTCAATTCGACAGATACTCGATCATACAGTGCCATGTCCAGACCATATTCCTGCTCAGTCTGAAGCTCAGGCTTCAGGGCAGCATTACCAAGCCGGCCTTTGCTGACATTACCCGCGTTGACTGAGTAGGTTTCGAACTGATCGGAGAAGCTTGGACGGTTACCAGCGGTACCAATCGAGTAGCGCAGCTTGAACTCATTGATGGCATCGAAGTTCCAGAAAGCTTCTTCAGACAAACGATAAGCAGCACTGAAACGATAGTAATTCTGCCAGCGCTGATCCGGGCCGAACAGAGAGCTACCGTCACGGCGGATCAGGAAGTCAGCGATGTAGCGATCTTTATAGTCAACCTGACTGGTCAGATAATAACCGATAGCGCGGATGGTGGTGAAGGTAGAACCCACAGTTTTTTCACCTTCGACGTTATCGAGGCTGATCACATCCTGTACCGTGAGCTTGTTACCACGAACCCAGAAATAATCGAACTTCTGAGATTCATAGAGATAACGGGCTTTTGTACGGCTTGTGAGATCGCCGAATTGCTTGTTATAAGAAACATCGATATTGGCGTTGATTGCGTTCTGAACAGCGTTGTCACGGAAAATACGACCATCCTGCAATGTGGATGCATCGATAGTCAGGTAGCCTTTTTTGTAATACTCTTTTTGATTCCGATCAGAACGGTCGTAGCTTACATTGGCTTCGACATTGAAGTTCGTGGTCGGGGCCCAGCGAGCATTGAAACTACCGAGGAAACGCTGACGGAACAGCTTGATATCTGCTGTGTGGGTCGCGTAAAGCGGGTTTTCTTCCAGTGTGTTGGGGTCAGGCTGGATGATGTACGGCTGGCCATCAGCATTCGGACGCAGCAGGTCGGCATCCGGGTTGATGAACATGAGGCCGAAGAACGGGTTCGGGTTATCACCATCCGGGTCATCACGACGAGAGGTCGAATAGTAACCACTGAAGGAAATATCCAGGCCTTTGGCCAGGTTGTGGTCCAGGTTGATACGGACGTTCTGGCGACGGTAGCCTTCGAGACCAGCGATAATACCAGCCTCTTTGACATTACCCATGGAAGCCAGGAAATTGGTTTTCTGAGAGTTATGGGTCAAAGAAACCAGGTTGATGTTGAAATCACCCGGATCGAAGAAAAGCTCCATGTTATCATACAGGGGGCCTTTGAACTGGTTGTCCTGAAAGCCATCAGGATCGAGAACACGATCGAGACGATCGACGATGTTGCCATCAGCATCGACCCAGTCACCGTTCTCATTGACCAGGAATTCATGGCTCTGAGAGAGCTTGATTTTCTTGGCAAGCTGGTTGAACCCATACTCGCTCCGTACACGGACGCGGGTCTGGTTCAGGGCATTGGATGAACCGCGGTTGGTCGTGATCTGGATAACACCGTTCTGTGCACGAGAACCATAGAGAGAAGATGCAGCAGCACCTTTAACCACTTCGATGCTCTGAATGTCGAGTGCGTCGATGTCAACCTGATCAGAGCCCAGGATAACGCCGTCAACGATGAACAGCGGTGCGGAGCTCTTGGTAATACTGGTGGAAGCACGCAGGTTTACGGACAGCCCGGTTCCGGGAGTACCGCTACCACTGACGATGCGAACACCGGCAACTTTACCCTGCAAGTTGGCAACAGCGTTGGTTGCAGGGACCTGCTCCAACTGCTCCTGGCCGATCTGAGCTACGGTAAAGGACAGTTTTTCACGAGGGGTCTCATCGATTACACCAGTGACCACGATCGCTTCCATGTTCAGTACGTCTTCAGCGAGGGTAAAATCTTTGACGATAGATCCTCCCTGCAAAACGATCGTTGCTTTACTTTCACGGTAACCGATAAATTTGGCTGAGATTTCTACTTCCTGTCCCTTGACCCTGGCTGCCGGAATCGTGAAACGATAGTTACCTTCGATATCCGTAGAGCTACCTGCATCAAGCTCAGAGATGATGACGTTGGCACCTACCAGAGGCTCGCCTGTCTCATCCGTCACTTTTCCGGTGATCGTAGCACCCTGCTGGCCAAAGACCGCCGGAGCCATTACCACCGTGCATGTCAAGAGGATTGAAAGAAAACGCTTAACCATATCTCCTCCTTCCCATAAAAGGAATGATTGGTTCGACGGTTTATTTCCCCCTCCAGAGAAACAAACCGCGATTGAAAAATGGATTGAATAATGCGGTGTGACTACACCTGAGTTGAAAGGAAAGCTGAACCAGTGGCGGCCAGCTCAGTTTACTACGTTCTGCTCAAAAACATGGCGATGACGCACACCTCTCCAGAGCAGAACATTACAGACGCGCTATTGTTAGCCAACCGTATGCCATTTCCTTATCTTCAATCTTTTTTTCATGGGAAGTCATTTAAAAACATAATGTTAAAAAAAGACTACTACAACCGCAATATGGTTTTCCCTACCCATAATGTGCCATTTTTTGCATAGATTCTATGCAAAGTTACGTTGACCTTCACCTGGTAAGATACCCTTCACATAGTCTATAGC
>DROB01000025.1 GCA_011321985.1 Gammaproteobacteria bacterium
CGACGATCCGACCTCTCGCCCTGTCAAAGATACTGTCTTTACTGGACAACATGATGACCGGCGTATCTTTGAATGTTTTGTTATTTTTTATTAGCGCACAGGTCTGATAACCGTCGAGACGCGGCATCATGATATCGACGAAAATAATATCCGGTTTATTTTCTGCAATTTTTGATAAAGCTTCAAACCCATCGACTGCTGTTACGACTTCACAGCCTTCCTTTTTGAGCAGGTTTTCAGCTGTCCGCCTTATTGTTTTACTGTCATCGATGACCATCACTTTAAGGTCACTCATTATGAATTCTCATCAGCCATTACCGTACCATTTAGCAGTACTATTTAAATGCGCCAAAAATTGACACCCCAATGAAGGCTCCAACACCAGGAGTCTTCCAAAAAATCTTAGATAACTTTGAATGTAGACCACATTCTGGGTATTGCCAACAATTCATAGAATCTGGAGCAATATTGGCTAAGATTTTGCTTAGCATGAAATCATCATCATTATTTCAACAAAAAATCCCGTCCGTATGCTGGTAAACTCCTGCTATCACGATCTTTTAACCGGTGATTCAAACCCGGTCGACGAGATCCAGAGCACGTTCTTTAATGGGGGACTCAATGAGTATTAAAATTGGTATCGTCATGGACCCACTGCCATCCATCAATATAAAAAAAGACAGCACCTTTGCCATGATGTTAGCGGCCCAAAAACTGGGCTGGGAAATTCACACCATCTATCAGGCAGATCTATACACCAGAAATGAACAGGCCCGAGCCTTTAGCCGAACCACTCTTGTCGATGATAACCCGGACAACTGGTTCAACTTCAGTTCGAAACAGGATATCGCTCTGGACTCCCTCGATGTCATCCTCATGCGCAAGGACCCACCCTTTGATATCGAATACATCGCCACCAGCTATATCCTGGAACTGGCTGAACGGGCCGGTTCGCTTGTCGTCAACAAACCCGCCAGCTTACGTGATTTCAACGAGAAGATGTTTATCACTCTGTTCCCTCAGTGCTGCACGCCTTTCATGGTCGCTCAAGATACTAAACGTTTACGTGATTTTGTCGAACAACGGTTCCGCGCAGAGCAACAGGATGTCATCTTAAAACCGCTGGATGGCATGGGAGGCACATCCATCTACCGGGTCAATCCTCATGATCCCAACCTCTCTGTCATCCTCGAGACCGTATCAGAAAATGATTCTCGCACCGTCATGGCTCAACAGTTTATTCCCGACATCATCCACGGTGATAAACGCGTCCTCCTGATAGACGGTGAAGCCGTACCCTACGCATTAGCCCGTATTCCGGCAGAAGGTGAAACTCGCGGTAATCTCGCTGCAGGTGGCAGCGGTGTCGGAATCGAACTATCCGAACGTGATCACTGGATATGCCAACAGGTTGCACCTGTATTAAAACAACAGGGTATCCTGTTTGCAGGTATCGATATCATCGGTGATTACCTGACAGAAATAAATATTACCAGCCCGACCTGTATCAGAGAGCTCGACCAGATTTACTCACTGGATATCGCAGGTGACCTGATGCGAAATATAGAAAAACATTTAACCCGGAAAACCTCTGATAAGTAATGAACCGATATCCTGCATCAGGCCATTTTGAACACGATCCGATCAAACCTGGTTCTAGAGACTCCCTGGTACGCCGGATAAAAACCGGCCTGTTTTTCACCCTCATCATCTGTCTCAGCAGCTGTGAAAGATCAATTGAACAGTATGACTACAGTATTTTAGCTTTCGGTACTCTGATCGATATCTCGCTCTATGATATCGACAGGGTACAGGCAGACAAGGCTTTTGAACGACTACAGAAAGACTTCGACCAGTACCAGCAAAACTGGTCATCCTGGACAGATGGTGATCTTGCCAGATTGAATATTCAGCTGAAACGACAGGCAGCGACCGGTAACACCATAACGATACCAGATCATCTGGTTCCATTGATCAAAGAATCCATGCGCTTGAGCCGGGAGAGTGGCGGGCTCTATAATCCTGCCATCGGGGAACTGATCAATCTGTGGCAATTTCATAAGTACCGGGAGAAAGATATCCATCCACCTGCAGATAGCCAGATACAGGCACTGGTCAAAAAAAATCCACAGATAACCGATTTATCATTCGCTGAAGACAATCTGATACATAACCATAACCCTGCCGTATCACTCAACTTTGGCGCATTCGCGAAAGGTTATGCTATCGCACTCGAGATCGCACAGCTACAACGATTGAACATCCACGATGCAGTGATCAATGCCGGTGGCGATCTAAGTGTGACAGGACGACATGGCGATCGCCGGTGGAACGTTGGTATCCGCCACCCCCGTGAAGACAGCATACTGGCCAGCATCAAAGTAAACCCCGGTGAAAGTATATTCACTTCCGGTGACTATGAACGTTTTTACATGTATAAAAACCGGCGTTTCCACCATATCCTTGACCCGCGAACGGGCTACCCTACCGACGACGCGCAATCTGTCACTGTCCTGCATCAGGATGCAGGCCGTGCAGATGCAGCGGCAACCGCACTGTTTGTTGCCGGCAGTAAAAACTGGCAACAGACTGCAAAAAACATGGGAATTCATTACGTTATGCTGATTGATGCCAGAGGTGATATACACCTGACTCCAGCGATGAAAAAACGCATAAAATTCTTGAATAAATCCCCTGCTTCACACATTATCGTGAGTGAAGAACTATAATTGATTACCTATAATAAGTATAAAATACGAAAAACAGGATCCGATGCCAGGGCATCGACAGATACTCCGGGGTAACTATGGCTAAACGCAGGACTATTCAGACAAAGGTTACGGATAATGACCGCTTTGGCATGACTTTTTTCCTGGCCACGATTTTTCATGGCATGCTTATCCTGGGTGTCACATTCAGTATCTCTCCCCCTGCCGACAGCAAGACATCACCCGCACTGGATATTATTCTGGTCCAGACAAAATCACCCAATGATGTTGAAAAAGCCGATTATCTGGCGCAGGTCTCACAGCAGGGCGGTGGTGGTGCACCCGAAAAAGCCAGGCCACGTGAACTATTCAGTGCACCGACCTTATCCGTTCAACCGGGTATAACCCGGCAGACCAGCGTACAGCACCAGCAAAAACAGAGGCATGACGAGCAGTTGGCCCTGCTCTCACAGGAGGATGCCGAATACCATATCAGAACACAAGATGTATCTGTCAAAGAAGAAAACGATACAGAACTGAACCATGATGACACCAGTAAGAATACTCAAACTGCTCGACTGGCTGCCGAGATCAGCAACACTATCGAACAACAGGCCAGCACCGACAGGACCCGGTACCTGAATTCGAGCACCAAAGCATTTACTCCAGCCAGGTATATGCGTGAATGGATAGACAGAGTGGAACGGATCGGCAACCTCAACTATCCTGACCAGGCGCGTAGGAGCAAACTGAGTGGCACCCTCATCCTCGACGTGGTCATCGATGCCAAAGGCAAACTTCTCAAAACCGATTTACGGCAGTCTTCCGGTCACCAGATACTGGATGATGCCGCCAGACGTATCGTCAGACTAGCGGCTCCTTTTTCGGCCTTTCCCAAAAAACTTCGTCAGCAGGCCGACATCATCCACATCACCCGCAGCTGGGAATTTTTAAACGGCAGCCGAATTCGGACGCACTGAACATCCGTGGCCAGCAGAGATGACTCTAACCTGATAGAAACAGAAAATAACCTGACCGGTCATTTCCTTATCGCTATGCCCTCTTTAAAAGACGGTGTTTTTAATCAGGCGGTCACCTACATCTGCGAGCATGACGAGAGTGGCAGCTTCGGTATCATCATCAACCAGCAGACGGGGATCACCCTGAAACAGATCGCCAGCGAGATGAAAATCGAGACAGGTAATGATTATGATGAGGATCAACTCGTTTATCTGGGAGGCCCTGTCGATCAGGGTCGGGGCTTTATCCTTCACCGCCCTGCAGGTGGATGGAAATCAAGCCTCAACGTGAACGACAACATCGCACTGACGACATCACAGGATATCCTGAAAGCACTGGTGCACAACGAGGGGCCGAAAGACTGCATCATCGCCCTCGGTTATGCCGGTTGGGCCGCAGGACAACTGGACGATGAGATAGCCGGTAATACCTGGCTGAGCTGCCCTGCAGACGAAGAGGTCATCTTTAAGACCCCTGTTGAAGAGCGCTGGAAGGCCGCCGCCAATCTGATCGGTATCGATTTATCCCTGCTCAGTAATGATGCGGGCCATGCATAAAAAATTCAACCACGGACAACGCAGACCACACGAAAAAATATTGTTAACATTTCAAAACTTTCATATCGTCTGCGGCTAAGATTTTTTAAATATTATGAACTATCCATAATGTACGAAAAAATTACCCGCGTCCTAGGTTTTGATTACGGTAAAAAG
>DROB01000026.1 GCA_011321985.1 Gammaproteobacteria bacterium
AGTCTCGAGTATTATACTCAACGAGGAAACAATCATCCCGCCGATGCTATTGGTTTACAGAAACAACAGGACCTGTTTCCGGCATTGCATACACTGGTGCTCTTTTATAATTATGGCTTTAAGTGGTAGCTAATAATTATCTACAGGTGAACACGGGTCTTAACGTTTTTGTGGGTTGGGTATTGCTCAACGTTGTACCAGTGTAATCCATAGAGTTTGTCGGGCAGTGCCCAGCCTACGAAAACTGACGGTGTCTGCAATACGAACGGACGTAATATTTTATTGACCCAGGTATTATCTTCAGGCAATCGCGGTTTGCAAACCGCTCCTACAGGTACGCACCCCTTGTAGGATCGGAATTTATTCCGCGAAGAAGTTAAATCAAAAATACGAATTCAGGTTTTCAACCGATCTGGCGTATACGTAAGCAACGTATTTATTTACCGATACAAAAATCCGAAAATATTCTTCCCAGTAGATCATCACTACTGAATTCACCGGTTATCGATGACAACGCTTCCTGCGCCATACGCAATTCTTCAGCCAGGAGTTCACCTGCTTTTAGTTGATGCAGATTTTTATCGGCTATCGCCAGATGCTGTTCAGCCGTTTCGATAGCGTCGAGGTGCCTGCGTCGAGCGATGAACTGCCCTTCATTTTTCTGCTGGTATCCCATGCAATGTTTAAGGTGTTCTTTAAGCAGCTGTATACCATCACCCGTCTTCGCAGAAAGATAAATACAGGTTATTTCTGCTTCTGTCATTTCAGCTGTTTTATTCTTTTTATCGATCTTGTTGTAGATTCGGGTTACGCCAATATTTTCAGGAATATGGTCTAATAATGTCTGGTCGATACCAGGACTGTTTTCATTATCATCTATTACGAATAAAATCCGATCTGCTTTTTCGATCGCCTGCTTTGCACGTTTCACTCCTTCCTGTTCGACGACATCATCACTTTCACGTAACCCTGCCGTATCAACGATATGCAGTGGCAAACCATCAATCTGGATATGCTCCCTTAAGATATCACGTGTTGTGCCAGGAATCTCCGTGACGATTGCCGAATCCTGTCCGGCCAGCTGATTTAATAGACTTGATTTACCTGCATTCGGTTTTCCTGCGATAACCACCGTCATACCTTCTTTTAGCAACCGGCCCTGTTGCGCCGATTTTTTTACCGTCTGCAGATCTTGTTTTACCGATTCAAGTTTTGTTGCAATTGCCTCATCTGCCAGAAAATCGATCTCTTCTTCTGGAAAGTCCAGTGCTGATTCAACATGGATACGTAATTGTGTTAATGCTTCGACCAGCTGATGTATGACGGCAGTAAATTCACCCTGCATAGAACGCATTGCTGCTCGCGCGGCCTGCTCACTGTCCGCTGCGATGAGATCGGCGATAGCTTCTGCCTGGGTCAGATCTATCTTGTCATTCAGAAAAGCACGTTCGGTAAATTCACCTGCACGCGCAGGGCGAACATCATGCAGTAATATTTCTTTTAACAAGATATCGAGAACGACAGGGCCACCATGAGCATGAAATTCGACTACTTCTTCACCGGTAAATGAAAAAGGTTTTTTAAAATACAGGGTGAGCCCACTATCGATCGTGGTTTTATTTTTATCAGAAAAAATACCGTAATGTGCATAACGAGGGGCAGGGCACAGCCCCGATATTTTTCTGGCTATCACCGGTGCTTCAGGACCAGAAACCCGGATGATACCGACACCGCCCTGGCCTGATGAAGTTGCTATGGCGGCGATGGTATCCGTATTCATGGTCTAGCTGTTTTCTATACGTTTGGTAATGATGTATTGCTGAGTGATAGACAATATATTATTCACTACCCAATATAACACCAGGCCTGAAGGGAAGAAGGCAAACATGAAGGTAAAAGCAAAAGGCATGATCTGGAATACTTTCTGCTGGATAGGGTCTACCGGTGCCGGGTTCAATTTCTGCTGGATAAACATGGAAATACCCATAAGTATCGGCAAGACAAAATAGGGGTCTTTGTCCGTCAGGTTTGTGATCCAGAGAATGAATGGTGCATGACGCATCTCGACGCTTTCCAGCAATACCCAGTACAGTGAAATAAACACTGGCATCTGTACCAGTATCGGGAAACATCCACCCATCGGATTTATTTTTTCCCGTTTATACATATCCATCATCGCCTTGCTCATCGCCTGACGATCATCACCAAACTGCTCTTTCATCTTCTGGATGCGCGGTGCCACCTTGCGCATTCTTGCCATCGAGCGATAGCTCATCTCTGACAGCTTATAGAATACAGCTTTTACCGTGATGGTCAGAAAGATGATGGCCCAGCCCCAGTTACCAAACAATCCGTGATATGCATTAAGTAACCAGAAAAGGGGTTTTGCAAAAATCGTTAGTATTCCATAATCGACCGTCAGGTCCAGACCGGGTGCAATTTTTTCCAGCTCATACTGCAGTTTGGGTCCAACCACTAGACGGGAACGGATCTCACCTGTCTGTCCTGCTTTCACCGTTATCGCAGAAGTCCGTGTCCCTAGTGTGTAGTGATCTTTATTCTGGTTGTAACGACTGAAATACAGATTGTTCTTATCTTCTTCCGGAATCCATGCGG
This sequence comes from Gammaproteobacteria bacterium, assembly GCA_011321985.1. Classification (GTDB taxonomy): domain Bacteria; phylum Pseudomonadota; class Gammaproteobacteria; order SZUA-229; family SZUA-229. The sequence continues at coordinate 2,617 of DROB01000026.1, forward strand.
CAAGAAAATGATGCTGGATCATAGCGAGCCAGCCACCGCTCAACTGGCGATTTAAATTTTCTTCAGCAATATCATCGAAATCGTATTTTTCATATTTGATTTCATCGTTATAAATAACACCACCGGTATAGGTACGGATAAACTTGTTACCATTGGCATCGACTGGCTGGGCACGCGTGATCTGCATGTAATCACTTCCATTCCAGTCTTTGTCACCTGCTGTAATAAAATAATCTACATCTATCACATAGTTGTTACGTTTGAACGTTAATACTTTTTTGACACTTACGCCATTGCTGTCCTGCCAGTAAAGCGGCACTTCGATCGTGTCTTCTCCTTCTGCCAGACGATAGACTTTTTTCTCTGCGCGGTAGATAGCATTGTGTGATGGTGCCGTACCTTTATTGACAGAAACCAGTCCTGATTGTGCCACCTGATAATTGACCGGTGCATCGGTCATCAATACCAGTGGTTCGTCGGGTCTTTCTGTTGTCGCTACATAGTCACGCAACACGGCTCGGCGGATGTCTCCGCCTTTGGTGTCTATCTCTATTTCCAGCACATCTGTTACGACTTTTATGCGCTCGGTGGTGCTGACAGCTTCTTCGACTACAGCTGTATTAACTTTTTCATTTTTTGCTGATGCTGAAGATGCCGCTTCAGGAATCGCCTCGACAGACGGACTGCTGGCATCATGCTGTTCCTGTTCTGTCTCGACCACGGGAACAGGTTGTGGGCCATAATCCATCTGCCATTGTGCCCACAGCATATAGATGATGAAAAATAGCGTGAAATATAAAAGTATGCGTTGATTGCCCATGTTTTATTTATTCCGAGTACAGGAATTCCAGGTGATTATTCTTCTATGGATTTTTTCAGGGTAAACGATGTCGGCACAGGATCATGCCCACACTGATGCCAGGGATGACAGCTAACGATACGTTTTACCGACAGAACCAGGCCGCGGAAAAAACCGAACCGTTGAAACGCCTCGATAGCGTATTCAGAACAGGTGGGACTGTAACGGCAGCTCGGTGCCAGATAAGGACTGACCACATACTGGTATGCACGAATAATTAAGGTAATTATTTTTACTATAATTTTGCGCATTTTTTATTCAG
>DROB01000027.1 GCA_011321985.1 Gammaproteobacteria bacterium
GTACAGGGTTCCTTCTCCAGCATTATCTACAAATGTAAGACTTCCCAGTGTATTATTTATCTCCGGTGCATATACGTCCAGATTAATTATTTTAGGCTGAATGACAAGGACATCACTATCGATTTCCGAGACCAGCGAGAAGCCTTCTAATTTAGAAATTTCATCTCTGAATATCTCATCAAATAGCTCGGATATCTTTTTCTTCATACGAGCCATATCCTCCCTGGTCACGCGATTAGACAGTCCTTTCTGACCGCTATTATATCTTCGCATCCAGTTTTTCCTAAATGTGATATCGACGGGGTTTAATGCAATCCTGGAATATACCTTAAAATCTATACCCGGTTTACGATAGACTTCACTATATTCAGTGCTCGGAACACGCTCTAATCCATCGAAAGATCTTATTGCAGGGTCATTATCTGCTGATGCCGAGATAACCGGAAAAATAATGAGTAGAGATAAAAAAAATACTATCTGAAAATATGCGATGTACCTGTTTCCAGTATTCAAGATCATGACACCCCCCGTACATCAGGTTAATTTAACCGCGGTTAAAAACAGAGGTAAATTATAAAGTTACGAAGTCACAGCAATCAGAAGGCTAACTACCCGCTACTGATCCAGGCCTGACCGCTTTTGATTTGCTTGCCTTTGTCAACTTATCACGTTGCATCTCTTCTAGTATATAAGACAACCACTGACTCGCTGTTTTACTACTGCGCTTGTCATTCTTTGCCAGTTCGAAGTGTTCTTTTGCTTGTTCGAGTTTTTTCTGGTTAAACAGCACCATCCCGAGCATGATCTGCGCGGTATCTGTACGCTTCAATTTACCTTTCCTGAGTGCTTGCTTTAAAGCATCCTCAGCTTCATCCCATTTATCAAGATTCATATAAGACTGTGCGATACGTATGTATAGCTCACCGGTTTTGGACAACCTGGCAGCCTCACGCATCGGTGCTATAGATTTCTCATCTTCCCGTGCCTGATACCAGGCCTGAGATAATAATCGGTAGTTACTCTCCGTTGGTTTCACGCGCTCGCTTTCTATCATGCCTTCCTGTAACACTTTTGCTGCTTTATATGGAAGACCGTGAAACAGATACAGATTAGCAAGGTTAAGTATCTGGCCCGATGTCTGTTTGTAATCTCTCTCATACAATGATTCCATCAGTGTAAGCTGTTTTCCAGTATCACCAAGTTCACTATATACTCCGGCCAATGCTCGCAGGTAACGATCTTTAGGGTACAGGTCGACCAGCTCTTCCAGGACAATACGCATATTTTTATAATCATTTTTCTGATGATAGATGACACGTAACAGAATCAACCAGTTCTCTTTTGGTGTCTTACCCTGTTTACGATAAAGATCGACGGCTTTTTCTATTTGCGGTAACGCTGCATCGTATTGTTTTAACTGGAAGTGTGCCTGCCCTACGAGCATGAACACATCTGCAGATGGTGATTCGAGGCTAGCCACTAATTTATTTACTGCCTCAAGTGCCTTCTGATAATCTTCTGTTACAAAATATAACTGTGCGACCGTTTTTAATGTGCTCTGCTTCAACGCTTCTGGCAATTCACCTTGCTCCAGCACCTTGTTATAGGCATCTATGGCCGGAGCAAATCGTTCTTGCAGATAAAACACATAAGCCGTTACATTCCATGCCTGTGCACGCTCATACGTTGACATACGTTTTCTGCTTCGCAGACCCTTCAGTACTTCCAGTGCTTGTGAATATTGTTTTTCTTCGATGAGTTCCTGTGCCTTTTGTAATTTCTTATACACCGGCTGGCTCATCGCCGCTGCTTTTCGCGTCTTATACCTGGATTGTTTCTGTTTTTCGCCCTGGGCAGCAGCCAGTGCTGGTTGAAAAGATATTACCGATAACGTAACCAGCAATATCATTATTTTTTTTGATGAAGATATAATGCTCATACAGCTATTACTTCTCCAGTTTGAAAGTAATTATATTTCTAACCCCTGGTACTTCGACAGCTTCACCATTAACTACCCGGGGCTTATATTTGAATTTCAATGCAGCTCTCGTCGCCGAGCGATGGAACATCGTCGTCTTTGGATCAGAGTCTATGACTTTGACATCTTTTACTGTACCGAGTTTCGTCACCGTAAACTCTACGACTACAAAACCTTCTATACCACGAGATAATGCTCGCTGCGGATAGACAGGTGCAACTTTTACGATAGGCAGATAGTCACCTTCTCCAGCACCGAAACTAAAACCGCCTGCTGACAGCTCTATCTCTGGATTGACCTCTACAGGACTTATACCAATAGCTTCAGTCTGTGGAGTGATTTCATCCAGTTGTGGTTGTGGAGGCTCAGGTGGTGGAGCTTTTGGTAACGGCGGTTTCTCTGGTTTTGTAGATTTTCTCTGGACAGATTCATCTTTTTTCAATCTTACGAAATCAACCATACGTCCGGCAACAGAGTCATCTAGTGACCGGTCAGCCGTAGCGATAAGAAATTGCATGGTCCATAAGAGCGATAATGTAACAAATACCGCAAGTATTATCCCTACGATTACCCGAGAGACTGTTGTCGCTCCAAGAGTATTGCAGATTGTACTCGTGATAGCACTCATGTCTATA
>DROB01000028.1 GCA_011321985.1 Gammaproteobacteria bacterium
ACTTTTAGCTTATTCCTATGTACTAATTTCGAACTATGTTTATAATAAACACACTATACGATATGACTGACCGTCTAACAGACAACGCATGAGGCTCGTTTGATGATCAAATATGGTGAGCTGCACCAGGCCCTCGCACGGTACACCTGTCATGATATCCATGAAAATATCCCTATCGTTTACTACCGACGCGTAATCAAAGCCTGTTTTCGAGCAAATAATAAAGGGCTGAACTGGGATATACAGCAGGCAGCGTCCATTCTGCTATATCTTGCTTTTAATGATGGCTTCATTCAGCCCAGTCAGCTCAATGCCAACGGGCTGGAAACACTGGACTGGGCAGAAAAATTTCTGGATCAGGTGACCGTCGGTACAGATAAAGAAATCGTTCGTGCCCTGTCTGCGTAGATAGAGATATTATCCACCGGGTAACTCTATCAGGAGATAGATCAATCCCGTAATCAATCGATGGTTAAAACAACCAGCTCAACAAGTGAAATAATCATCCCACCGCTGATCGAGCTTGCTCACTCCCTGTTCAGGAGAAACTGCCGTAAATTTATTATCTGACACATTAACCAGACCAAGTGCTAACAGTTTATGCAGCGCATCGTCTATTTCAAAATCGATGGCTCTTCCCCATTTTACGACGAACCATTCTTCTATGATCTTATCGAGTGCGATCTTTGTCAGGGGCTCATCACTGATAGATAAAAAATAATAGGCAAGGATAGACTCTTTACATTCTTCCTCTTCTGCATCATCAGCAATGCGGTAGAACACACCGGCATTATTATCCAGGTTTTTGAAATACAGGTTCTGGGTCAGAGTCTGCATGAAGCGCAACTTACGATTTTTAAAATTATTGAATTGTTTCCACAGATAACCACCCAGAGCAGCAATGCCCGCGAGCAAAACCATAGCCGTTGTTTTATTTAGCTCGACAGCCTGGTTACTGATGCCAAACCAGAAGCCGAATAACGAACCTAGAAGTACCAGAGAGGCACCTAACTTGGTCGTTAATACTATTCCCCCACTGACGATAGCAGGTATCCCGATGAGTAATTTATCGACCATACGCATGCGTACACGGGTGTTAGGAAACAACATCTCCAGATCAGCTTTTGGCACATTCTGGAATAGCTTCAATAATGTAGCACCTGGTTTACAGCACGGCATCGGATTTTTTGACTGGTCATAATTCTCTTTGAATCGGATATAGACCACGACACGGTCATAGTTTGTAAATTCGATAGATTCTGATCGTAGACCCATCCATGTTTTTACTTTTTCCGCACGGATAGACACCCCACGACAAAATAATAAAACTTCCGAGAAGTCATCAAAGTCGACCTGCAACCGAATCTTGAACATAGAGTGCTCCTTCATCGCCTGATCGAGATCTACCTGAGTAACTTGCTCATAGTTCGCTTTTTTCAACAGACCGCCTAATACTTCAGGAAAACTAATATCAGTTGAACACTCGACATTCTTATACGCAAACGTATCAGCATCAGGGTCGATCGCTGCATAAGCATCTTTCATCGACTCGATGACCTGGTAAAACTCAAAATGAAAAATACCGCCTAGCATAGAGCACAGTTGCCGGAAGTCCTTCTCCTGCCCGACTAATGGATTTTCCTGCAGGCACATCTCAATAATATCGCATTTACGATATGGGATAAAATGGTAACGGTTATCGGTAATCTTGTTCATCGGCGAAAGGAATATTACATAAATAAAGACAGCTGAGTATACAGTGCAACTATCATTATCAATAATGATAGTTGCCAGAAGCCGACGTTCCGGGCTGGTTAAAAATATACGATTTATACGTTTAATTTAACCCTATATCACTATGGTTTTTTGCTTGGCACAGCGCTTACATTGAAAAACAGTCACTAACCGCCCCTGCTTAACATCAAATTTTTTTTCGGTGAGAATCACCCACTTATGAAACCCGCTCCTGCAAAGTGATTTTCCCTTATGCTTCTCAGTCGGTGTTTTTTTCCTGAAGGGTAGAATATCTGCCATAGAGCCGATATTAAGGTAACTCGGCTGAATAAGCACCC
>DROB01000029.1 GCA_011321985.1 Gammaproteobacteria bacterium
AGAATTTCCAGGCATATGAGACAGGGGGTAGCCTGCATGGCTCGCATCGCGTAATCGTGTATCGATGGGGATAAGACCGTCTGCCAGATGATTATTATATCCGTATCTCAGATGCTGCAAGCTCTCTCTGCAGGCCAGGGTACGCCTGTCATACATCGTCGGTAACAAGGTATAGGCCAGATCTGTATCCAATGACGTCTGTATCATCTTCATCGAGCGCAACATCCTCTCCATACCTTTGATAGCGAGATGCTCAGTCTGTACCGGTATTATCACGTGTTCACAACTGACCAGAGCATTTATCATCAATAACCCCATCACTGGTGGACAATCGATAATGATATGATCAAAATCCAGATGATGATCATGTAACGCCCGCTGCAAGGTCAGACCCATCCCATTCTGGCTACCCAGCCGTCTCTCGAGCGTCACCATAGCAGTCGATGCCGGCAATAAGAAAAGGTTTTCAAACTGCGTGTCATGAATGAGGCCGGATAACCGGGGCTGTTCACCTGTTGGCTGCCTTTGAAATAATTGATAGACCCCGGATTCGACTGATTCAGGGTCAAGCCCCAGATAACTGCTCAATGAACCATGAGGATCCAGGTCAATCAATAAAGTCCTGCTCTTATTATGTGCCAGGACCCCTCCCATGGTAACCGTCGTCGTCGTTTTTCCTACACCACCTTTCTGATTAGCTACCGCCCATATTCTCATCACAATATACTCATGGAGACAAAACCTAATACACTGCACTGTTTGCTGCATAGGCAGACATAAGACTGGGTACATCAATGATTAAAGCGATACTGCCGTCACCGGTTATAGTCGCACCGGAAAAACCCAGGGTATGGCCTAGCATCGTTCCCAGAGGTTTTATGACGACTTCTTCCTGTCCTGCGATCTGATCGACGACCAGGCAGAAGCGCTGGTTTCCCATCTGCACTACGATCACTTTCTGTGACTCCTGTGGACCATCAAATTTCTCATGTTGTACCAGCCACGGGTTGAGATAAAACAGTGGCAATGGTTTATCTCTTACTCTGATGACATTCTGACCATCGATGATATTTATCTGTTCAGGGTTCATGTTAAATGCTTCATAGACATTTGATAATGGAAGGGCGAACTGGTACTCATCAAGTTTAACCATCAATGTCGGCAGAATAGCCAGGGTGAGGGGCAGAGTGATCGTTATTATCGAGCCTTTACCCAACTCTGAATCGATCTCGACATTTCCATTGAGTTCATTGATACGTGTTTTCACGACATCCATACCGACACCACGTCCCGACACATCAGAGAGGGTCTTCTTCGTCGAGAAACCAGGAGCAAATATCAGGTTGTAAGCTTCTTTATCACTGATCTTTTTAGCCGCTTCTTCTGATAGCAAACCTTTTTCTACAGCGATATTCCGTAATACTCTGTGATCCATTCCATGGCCATCATCGGTTATCGTCAACAATACCTGATCTCCTTCCTGTTGTGCTTTAAGGGTGACCTGTCCCTGTCTCGATTTACCTGATTCAAAACGTTGTTGCGGTGATTCGATACCATGATCGGCCGCATTTCGAACGAGATGGATCAACGGGTCTGCCAATGCTTCGACCAGACTCTTATCCAGATCCGTATCTTCGCCTATCAGCTCCAGATTAATATCTTTATCAAGTTTCCTGGCCAGTTCACGGATGACACGCGGAAATCGGCTGAATACTTTTTTGATCGGCTGCATGCGTGTTTTCATGACCGATGACTGCAATTCGGATGTCACTAATTCCAGTGTCGATATCGCTTCGACAATGCTGCCATTATTAACTTCCTGTTTGAGATTAGTTAAGCGGTTCCGTACCAGTACCAGTTCGCCGACAAGGTTCATTATGTCATCAAGGCGGGAGGTATCGACACGCACTGTAGTCTCTGACTGGTTTTTAGCCGTTTTTATCGAAGACACATTACTAGTTGTATTATTTTTTATTTCCTGATTTCTGGATGGAGAGCCCGTATCATGCAATTTATCTGTATTATTACCTGGGCCTTTACCTTCTCCATAAATTTTATCGAGCTCCGCTTCAAATTCTTCTTCACTGATCAGATCATCGGGGTTTTCAGCTACCGCTGATCCAGTCTCGGGTTTAACTACACCTGAAGACTCTGGCAACTGACCGTGTTTTCCTTTACCATGTAGCGAATCCAGTACAGCATCAAACTCATCGTCGCTTATCAGTTCACCGGAAGTATTAGCTGCGATGGCCAGCATGCTCTCAAACTCCTGATCCATATCTTTTTCCACCGGATCAACTTGTTGATCGGTGATACTCGTCGATGTCTCTTCATCTATAACTCCATGAGATTTATTCTCTAAAAGCTGGTCCAGTAATGTTAGTAGATCAGCTCTAGCCTCAGGTAATTCTTCCCCTGAGC
>DROB01000030.1 GCA_011321985.1 Gammaproteobacteria bacterium
CAGGAAATACAGCGATACCGATACTCGGTGTGATGTGCAGGCTGTATTCGCCTATCTCGATAGGTTTGGCTAATATCTCGATGACACGTGAAGCTACGGTCTGTGAGGTTTTGATCGCTTCAACTTCGGTATCACCGATATTACTGAGGATATAAACGAACTCGTCACCGCCTATCCTGAAAACGGTATCTTCGCTACGAGCCTGCTCAGTCAGTCTCAGTGCTACCTGGGTCAGTAGTATGTCTCCGATGGAGTGACCCAGTGAATCATTGACGTTCTTAAAATTATCGAGGTCGATGTACATCAGGGCACCGTAGTGGTCATAACGTTGGGCGTTTGAAATTTCTTTAGAAAGTGCGTAACGAAATTCACGACGGTTTGGCAGGTTGGTCAGAGGGTCGCGTTTTGCCTGTAGTTCGTAAGTGCGTTGTGTTTTCTTATAAACCCTGGCTTCTTTATTTAAACGTTTCTGCTGTTCGCAGATTTTAAAATGTTCCGCCAGTCTATTGATGACGGGCACCATCACATCTTTTATCGCTGGTTGAATGGTGTCATGTTCTTTTTCGAGTAATAACACACCATGGGAATTAAAGGCATAGGCTAAAATCTCATTGCTCTCGACTGTCTCGGAGAGGTAAGTCTTCCCTCTGTTATTCTTGAAATACAATAAAGTTTTGTAGAGGGTTAATTTGTGTCGGAGTTCCAGTTTATTATCTGGGATCGACAAGTAGTGGATAAACGATTTTTTGTCAGGGAGAGAGTGGTCGAACAGATACAGGTGTATGCTTTTTAGATCCAGTTCTTTCAGCGCAGTCTGCATGAACGTGTGCATGCATTCGCGGGTGTTCAGATTATCGCCGATCGCCAGTAATAACTGATTCTGCAGCGTAATTAATTCGAATGTATTAGTGTGTGATCTTGCCAATGGTACTATTCCTGTCCAGAGTATTTCGTGGCGAGAAGCATCGACCTGTCATTTTAACCAAGTCTAGAACAAATTTTTGATATTTGTTCTAAATCGTTGACTAACTTATGATTATACAGATATAAGAGGTTATTGCAGTTAAATGTATGGGCAGGGAGAAGGTTTTTACAGGATATCCGGATGGATGAAATTTGAGTCCGTCTGGCAAGAGTCAGGAAGAAAATTTATTTTTTAAAAAGATGAACATATTTCTTGTAACCGGATTTTTCAAGTTCATCTTTGGGAACAAATCTTAACGAAGCGGAATTTATGCAATAACGTAACCCGGTCGGTTCCGGGCCATCTTCAAATACATGGCCCAGGTGTGAATCTGCATTGGCACTACGAACTTCGGTGCGTGGAAATATCAGGACATAGTCTGTTTTTTCTCTGACGTTAGTGGTCTCCAGCGGTTGATAAAAACTGGGCCATCCCGTCCCGGATTTATACTTGTGCGTAGAAGAAAAAAGAGGTTCTCCACTGACGATATCGACATAGATGCCTTCGCGTTTCTCATCCCAGAAAGCATTATTGAATGGCTCCTCGGTACCATCATGTTGTGTGACTGAATATTGTTCGGTAGTGAGCCTCTGTTTCAGCTCGGCATCGGAAGGCCTGGTGTAATTTTCTGCATTTTCTTTTATTGCACCATCCTTACTGAAGGAGGATGATGTGAAAAGGAGAATAGACGTGCATGTTATAACCAGAATAATTTTTTTCATGAGTATTTTTTATGCGAGCGCCTCGCTTTCTTTTCGGCGATCACGGGTGCGCTGTCTCCTGTCGATGATATATCGACGAGCAGGACCGTGGTAAGTTGATGCATTCAGATCGCGACGTTCAGAATTTTCGTTTCGGCGGTCCATATCCCGCTTAAGAGCAGGGTTGTTTGGCGCTGCTTTATCTGTAATTCTTCGGGCCATGTCTTTAGTCTTGACCATGCTGATTTTTGTCGTTGTGTTTTCAGGTGTATTTTTAATAATCTCTTTAGAATATCTGTTTTTTTTGAACATTCGTTTTTATTATAATTATTATTAATCGATATCTCGGTATCCGGTGCGCAGGGTACAGCACCCAGCCCGACACTTTTATGCCCTGGTGTTATTTTAACCCTATTTTACAGGGGTTGAGTACCTAAATGATAATGTTCAGTGTGTCTTTGACCGGACAAATCATGTTGGATTTAGTAGTAAACATCGAATATCCA
>DROB01000031.1 GCA_011321985.1 Gammaproteobacteria bacterium
GTCTCCTTTTCTGAGGGTTCAGTTTAACAATAATTCAGCGATGAGGTGAAGCGGCTTATACCCTACAGGAGAGCTTTCGTAAAACGCCATTTTGCACAGGGTATTTTTCTTGTTATGCTAGCGGGTGCCGATTCTTAGGTCGTGTGTCTCTGCTCATTAAATTCAGGTGAACTGGTTATGTCTTATGATGCGTTAACGCTATCTGCAATTACGATTATTTTTGTTTTTATCATCGTCATCGTGCTGGTCGGGAGAAACCGAGCGGCGACCGAGATGAGGATGCGTAACCTCGCCAGAAACCTGCTGATGATGCAGTCGAGCGAAGATGCCCGAGAGATCTGCCAGAAGATACACAAAAAATACCCGGATCTGTGTGCAGGCATCGATTTCACTTTCAGGGATGAGGGTAACGGTGTAGAGATCGATGAGTGGAATTCGGACAAACCTCGCCCTGAGGTATAAACCCTGTTTGCCATCGGTGTTCTAATGTGGGTGTGTATTTCCTTTTCGGGTAATCGCGGTTTGCAAACCGCTCCTACAGCTGGAGCTGTATTGGCTCACACCTGTAGGAGCGGAATTTATTCCGCGATCCTGTCAGCCACAACCCATCATTTATGCAGGATTAGCACTCACTATCAAGGATACCTGGCCCGCACATAGGGAAACTCCCCCAGATATTTACGCTTCCACCAATTCCCGGAAACCGCACGCTCATGCTCTGTGGTAAACCAGTACTGATAGACCTGAACCCGTAGATACCTGGGTGGTTTATCCGGAAATGGATCATGTTCGAGTAACGCCAGAACGTCAGGTGAACCTTCATGCAGTCTGGAGAGAAACCGGTCGAACCAGTACATCATCACGTTGGATCTCGGTGGTACGAACCAGATCATCCAGTCCAGCCTGGGCTGGTGTGGTACGATGAATTCCGGTTTTTTATCGAGTGCACCCGGTTTGTATCTAAAATCATAGACTTTCCATTCTACACCGTCATTGGAACCTTCGATCTGCAGCTCATGACGCTCGGTCTGCATGGTGGGGAACACATGAAAACTGTGCCCGATGCCCCATAGGCGAATCAGTGTTGTGGCTTTATCCAGTACCACCGGAATTTTTATGTTGCTTACCATCGTGGTGAAAGCTGTCATGCTGCCAAGCAATATCATCGCTGCAAAGACAGGCAGGAGATAGTTGCGCCTGTTTATCTGTTGACCACTTTTATCGCCACCGGCATTATCTACCAGCGAAACATGTCGGCGTAATTGTCGCGGTAAGATCTTTTTCAGGATATCATCATCGAGCAGGAACAGGCATAGTGCGATAGTCAGAAGATTGATCCAGTTGTGGTTGCTGGTCGCGATAATCAACAGTTGCATGGTGAGGGTGATAGCCGCGGCAAACAGTCGGAACCGACGTGGCAGGAAAATAAAAAAGGGTACGATCAACTCGGTAAAAAATGCCAGCAGAACGCCCCCTTGAAGTAGCCAGTCAGGTAACTGGTGAAAATACCAGGCCCCGACATGTGGCAGGGGTTGTGTCTCGAAGTAATGATTCAATGCGGTCAGGTTTAACCAGTCCGGATCACCGCTGGAAAATTTTGAGACCCCGGACATGAAACGCAGGCGAAACAACAGCCAGTGGAACAGGAACAGCAGGAGATGGCTGGGCCCGGAGCCCAAAAATATGGCGAGAAAACCGGCTTCCAGTAACAGGGTATCCCACTGGAACATGAGGAAGGTCTGCCCGGCATGAAACAACGACAGATACAGGACGAATAGTGTCACCAGTGACCAGAGCGGTCTGATGCCCCATAATAACAACAGTGAAACGATACAACCGAGTAAAGGAAGAAGCTTCAATGCGAGGTCACTGCTATCGATCCAGAACAGGGTGGGTTTATATAACCAGGCCATGGCACCGTAATTCTGGCTCATGTAATCGAGCAATTCAGTCAAAGGCAGGATACCCTTTGCACCGACCAGTCCGGTAATCTGTATACCGAGTGAGAAAAAAGCGAAAAAATAGATCAGTGCCAACAGTTTGATGAACAGACCACTGGCTAACCGGTAGTTATCGACCGTTTGCAGAGACGATGTGACAAGGGACAGGTTTATTTTCATAATCCGCGCCTCTGCGGTGAAAAATCTTTTGACTTTATCTTTTACTAAATGTCTGCTTATGACCGTAGCAGGCTTTGGTTCCGGTAACAAAAACCACCCGGTTCAGCTATAGATCATATCCCGATACATACCTTCTGCCCAAGCGAGGCCTGCCTGA
>DROB01000032.1 GCA_011321985.1 Gammaproteobacteria bacterium
AGGATGCTGCGAATGATGTGCTCTACCTGAGAATAGTAGGCATCAGCCGACCCACTGGTTACCGCCACGATATTAAAAAGTATCAGAGTTGTTGATACGGTGAGTGCGATAACGATGTGTTTTTTCGGTGCAGTCATTATGTTCTCCGTCAGGGGCCTTTCTTATAAACAGGGCGTATATTAATTGTGCTTACTGTCATTGTACTTACAATAGACGAAAGCAATTAATATGCCAAAAATCACTCATCCTCAACCTGCCTGTTTTTCAGTAACTTATAGATAAATGAAGGGTTGTCTTTCTGCGATAGAAGGATAAAAAATGATTCATTCTGGTGCAGGGGTTAGATTATGGTGCATATTTATAAAATAGCACTCTTTTTTCAAAATACCTTTTGTAAATCTTTGTCATTCGCATACAATCAATGCATAACACGACGAGCAGAGGAAGAGCATGAGAACGATTCTGGTATTAAATGCAAAAGGTGGTTGCGGGAAAAGCACGATATCGACCAATCTGGCGAGTTATTTTGCTTTTGAGATGGAAAAGAAAGTAGTGCTGGCTGATTATGACCCGCAGGAATCCAGTCTCGCCTGGCTGGAAGCCCGTGATGAGAAATGGCCGCACATCGACGGTGTGGCAGCCCACAAAAAACCTCTGAACGTTGCCAAAGATACTGATTTCGTCATCATGGATGCTCCGGCGCGTGCCCACGGTAAAGAGTTGACCCAGTTGATGCGTAAAGCAGAGACCGTCATCTTTCCGGTATTGCCTTCACCGATCGATATGCGTGCAGCGACAAAATATATGGCGGAGGTGCAGAAAAATGGCCGTGTCTCACGTAAAGAGGTGAAGATTGGCGTAGTCGCGAACCGGGTGCGTGAGAGTACCATCATATTCTCCGAGCTGTATGACTTTATCAAAGCCATGCGCTTACCCTATGTCGCTACCCTGCGTGATACGCAGAACTATATCCACGCCGAAGAACGGGGCGTGGGTATCTTCGAGATGGCACCATCTCGGGTCTATCAGGATCTGGAAGACTGGAAGCCACTCACCAAATGGCTGCGTAGCAAACGCAGTATGCCGTAGAAATATAAAAAGTTATTCACCGCAGAGGCGCAGGGTTTGTATCGTTAGCAGTGCCGTAGGCGCTATTAGCCAATCCAGGTTTTTCTCTGCGTCTTTGCGGTTAAAAAAATCTTTAAAATCTTATGTTCATAGCCAGAGATCTGGATCAATTTAAAACCCTGTTTGTCGATCAGTTAAAAAACATGCTCACTGATGATGAGCTGGGGGCTTTTATTCTGGTGTTGGCCAATAGCCAGCAGGGCACGTTCTTAAAAGATGAACTGGCGGATGATTTAAAAAGGACCAGTAAAAAATTAAAAGAAATGTTTTCTTTGGGGAAGCTCAAAGCAACGCAGGATGATAGCGGTGTGTTTGAAAAGCTGCTTGGCCTTGATCAGGATAATATCCCGGTCTGGAATGCCCGCGCGAAGGGAGAATGGCAGCTGGTCTGTAATACCTTGCGTCAGTTACGTCCTGCACGGGCCTCTTCTCATATTTTAAAAACAATAAAGCAGCCGTATGATAGATCGGGATTCCATTTCAACAAACCTTTTTTAAAACCCGAGATCTTATGGGAAGGGGAGTTTGAGGGAGTCACCTCACGTGTGCTTTTCAACAAGTTTCCATTCTCTGATTACCATCTGCTCATCGTCGTGTCTCCAGAAGAGAACAGCCCTCAGCTGTTGACGGAAGAGAAGCATCGATATGCATTTTCGCTGGTGGCGGGGTTGGCCGATATATTTCCGGGATTTGGTATCGGGTTTAATAGTCTGGCGGCAGGTGCGTCAGTCAATCATTTTCACTTCCAGGGTTTTATCCGTGAGCCACTTTTCCCGATCGAAAAAAAGCACTGGCATCATAATGCGGGAAATGTTGATTACCCTCTGGAGGTAAAATGTTTCCAGGATGCAGGGATGGCCTGGCATCATATCCATCAGTTGATCGAAGATGATGTGGCCTTTAACTGCCTGTACCGAAAAAATACGTGTTATGTCGTACCGAGAAAGTATCAGGGTAGCGTTGATCTGCCTGACTGGTTGACGGGCCCGGGCTGGCTTGATGTCGCCGGTGTGATTACGGTCTCTGATGAAGCACGGTTAAACTCGATCGGTGAATCATCTATAACACAGGCACTGGCTTCGTTATCCGTGCACAGGTAAGGATAAATTTTTTAACCTTATCTTATGCCGGGGTGTAAGTTATCTGCATGTCTGCCGGATTTTCAGGTATTGACTTCGGTCAATGTGAAACTGGATCATGGCAGAGTATCATGGGGCATCTGGAAAACTTTATCTTGCGGGAGCTTGAATAATGAATAAACGCGTCGTTACCCCCGTTATCATCATCGTGGTCGTCGTGCTGGCCATTGCCGCAGTCCTGGTACGCAAGCATCGAGATGCAGCGATAGATGAACTGGCAACGGTGGGTGAGATACCGTGGGCACTCCATGTCGAACAGGTTTCACGCGGTGTCCTTTCCAGTGGTTTTCCGGTACTGGCCAGTCTCAGTGGCAGCACGGAGATTACTATCAGTAGTCAGGTATCGGGTGTTATAGAATCGATGGGGCCACGGGAAGGGGTTGCAGTAAAAAAAGGCGAGCAACTGGCAAAGATCTCTGTCGATGAGTTGCGTCAGCAGCGTGCCGGACTGGAAGCGCAGCGAGAAGCCGCCATAGCTGAGAAGAAACGGACGCATGATGAATTTGAGCGGCAGAAACAACTGAAGAAAAAAGGCCTGACTACGCAGGAGCTGGTCGATGCCAAAAATGCGGCAGCGATCTCCGCACTGAAGCAGGTGGCGAATATCAACAGACAATTGTCGGCCATGGATGTTCGTCTCGGTTATGGCACCGTATTTGCACCCCGCGATGCGGTAGTGGCGGCACGTCTGATGGAGGAAGGTGATATCGCCCAGCCAGGTAAACCGCTATACAAACTGACCGTCGACAGCGCAGCCCGGTTAAAGGTCAGCTTGCCACAGCAGATTCTCGAACAGGTGCATATCGGTACAAAAGTATTGCTGGAGCACGGAAGCCAGCGTCAGCAGATTATCCTGACACGGATCTTTCCTGCACTGGATACGCATGCTCTGGGTTCTGCTGAAGCAGATCTGGATGCTATGCCATTTGGTCTGCCTAGCGGTGCACGGATCACAGCACGTGTCATCCTCAAGAATTTCGATGATGTCCTCATCGTGCCACATCGTGCGCTGGTAAAAACCGGTGATCAGGGTTTTTTATTTAAAGTGCTCCATAATGACGGACAGGCCAGCGTAGCACGGGTAAAGGTGAGTGTGTTACTGGATGCCAGCAAGAGTTTTGCCGTAGAGGGTGATCTGAAAGCCGATGATGAGGTGGTCGTTGCGCACCAGAGTGTATTGATGCAGTTGCGTGATGGTGATCCGGTCGAGGTAGCAACAGAGGCTGTTATCCCGTGAGTTTCGGTGAACGGCTGCTGGGCCAGCCACATGCCATTTTATCTGCGACCATCGCGGTACTGATACTCGGCTGGATCGGGTTTCAGGCGATTCCGACCAACCTTTTCCCCAATACCAATCGCCCCAGTATCTCTGTGGTGGTGCAATGGCCGGGAGCGACTACCGATGATGTCGCCAATGAGGTGACGCATCCGCTGGAGGTCCGGCTCTCGGCTATCGACGGCGTACGCCGGGTTACCTCGACCTCCCGAGATGAGGTGGCCGCGGTACAGGTGGAATTTGTCTATGGCGTTGACATCAGTGTTGCCGCCAATGAAGTGACTACCGAATTATCCCGTGTTGCAGGGCTGTTACCACCGGATACCCGGGAACCACTGGTATTCAAGATTACCGATGCCGCCAGACCGGTGATGACCCTGGCGATAACGGCGGACAAAGACAGTGGCCTGGATCTTGCGCAGGTCCGTCGTCTGGCGGAACATGACCTTCGAGATACCCTGCTGAACCTTCCTGGCGTTGCCGAGGCTGAGATATTTGGCGGGCCGATCCGGCAGGTGGCGATCGATCTGGATCGGAACAAGTTGCTGGCCTATGATCTGGATGTCGGACAGGTAGCGGCTGCTCTGGCAGGTTCCAATCTTTCTCAGCCGGCGGGTATGGTCTATCGTGAAGATGAGCGTCTGTTATTAACCGCGCGCACACTGGCATACGGTCCGAGCGACCTGGCAGCGGTGCTGGTGCCGTTGCCAGGTGGTCAGCATGTTCGGGTAGGAGATCTGGGTGATGTCCACTGGGGTGCGGCGGATCCGACTTCCCTGTATCACGGGAATGGCAAACCGGCGGTGGCGATCGCATTGTTGCGTTCTGAGGCGGGTTTTGCGCAGCCGGTGATCGACTCGGTTAATCAACATCTCGAACAGGTACGTAATGATTTTCCGACCCTGGATATCGCTGTTGCTGATACTCAGGGTCGTCTGATCGGATTGACGGTCAGTAATATGCTTGATTCGCTGCGTGATGCGATCATCATGACAGTGATCGTTATCCTGCTGTTCATCGGCAATACCCGTGCTGCCATCGTAGTCGCTTTGTCGTTGCCGATATCCTACCTGATGAGCTTCGCTATCCTGTGGTGGATGGGTTTCGAGTTCGATATGGTGACCCTGTCCGCCATCATTATCGCGGTCGGCCTGCTGGCCGATGATGTCATCGTGGTGATGGAGAACATCGAACGGCGCATGCGTGAGACCAATGAGTCCCGTCACGTTGCTGCGGTGAAAGGACTGGATGAGATCCTGCTGGCCGATACCAGTGGCACCATCAGTACCATACTGGTGCTGTTGCCTATCATGTTCATCGGCGGCTATGTACAGACGGTTTTGCGTCCGCTCACGGTCACGCTGGCGGTCGCGCTAATCGCTTCACTGGTGGTCTCGGTCGCCCTTATCCCGCTGTTTGCACCGCTGATCCTTAAGCCGGATGCACCCGATCCACTCGGCTGGTTACTGCGTCCTTTTACCCACTACGTGCTCGAGCCCCTGAAACGACTGTACCTCTACCTGGTGGCATGGGGACTGGAACATCGCGCACTGGTGTTGCTGCTTTTTCTGGGTCTGTTCATCGTCTCGGCGAGCCAGATGAAATTACTGGGGCGGGAGATCATGCCATTGATGGATACAGGCATCTCGCGGGTGACACTGGAAGCGGCAGCCGATACCGATGATAAACAGATGTCGGTCCTGCTGACACGTGCCGAAGAAGTCATCCGCGAAGAAGTACCGGCAGACTGGTTACTGTCGTACTCCAGTGTGGTCGGTGCCGAACCCGGGGTTAAATCTTTCGGTGCGCAACGTCTGTTACAACAGGTGGAGATCACGCTTAACCTGGTCGATCGTTTTCATCGTGACCGTGACCTGTATCAGATCAACGAAGGCCTGCGGCAGAAACTGCGTACTATCCCCGGTCTGATCTCGGCGAATGTTTCGGTCTTTGGTGCCACGCCTTTGTCGACCATCCGCGCCAATGTCGATGTCATGATCAGCGGGCCAGACCCGGCTATCCTCAGTGGACTTGCCGATCAGGTGATGTCGCGCCTGGAAACAGTGAAAGGTCTGACCGGTATGGAGCGCAGCTGGCAGAGTGGTTCCAAACGTATCGAATTGAATGTCGATCCTGCACGCGCTCGCCTCTATGGCTTGAATGCCTCAGCCATCGCCACCCAGCTCGCTCGTGGTATCGGTGGTGTTCCCGGTGGTCGTCTGCGTGTCGCCGGTGAAGACCCGATTACAGTATGGGTGCGTTTAGAAGAGGGGCAACGTAGTAGTGTGGAAGACCTGCAGACCTTCTCCATCCGTATCGCCGATGGCAGTTTTATTCCTCTGGCGGCTATCGCAGAACCCCGGATCATCACCGCGGCCAGTGCCGAAACGCATCAATATCTGCAGCCGACTGTCGATGTGCTGGCCTGGAGGCGCAATATCGCCATCACCACCTTGCACGAACATGTTGAGGCTGCA
The DNA here is from genome assembly GCA_011321985.1 of Gammaproteobacteria bacterium. Lineage (GTDB taxonomy): Bacteria > Pseudomonadota > Gammaproteobacteria > SZUA-229 > SZUA-229. Next base: position 6,021 of record DROB01000032.1, read on the forward strand.
CTGGCTGACCTGCATCTGCCCAGAGGGTATACCATCAGCTATGAAGGCGAGGTGAAGCAGCTATCTGAATCATTCTCACGGCTGGCGGTCTCTTTTATGCTTGGCCTGGTATTGCTGTACCTGATGTTGACTGTTACCTTCCGTTCATTCCTCGACCCGATCGCCATTATGGCCAGTTTGCCGCTGGCACTGATCGGTGCTGCATGGGGGTTGTTGCTGGGTGACAAGTTTGGTTCGATGCCCGGTTTTATGGGTATGATCCTGTTGATGGGTATCGTGGTGAATAACGGTATCCTGCTGGTGGATTTTACCAGGGTCGCGCTCGGTCAGGGCAAAGATATCAAAGATGCACTACTGGACTCAGTGGAGAAACGCACCCGTCCCATCCTGATGACCGCGTTGGCATCGGCGGTCGGCATGGTACCGCTGGCACTGGAATGGGCGGTGGGTATCGAGCGGCTGTCACCGCTGGCGGTAGTGGCCATCGGTGGTTTGCTGGCAGGGACTTTTCTTACCCTGTTGGCAGTACCCGTGATGTTTTCGGTACTGCATTCATTGCGCAACCGCTTCCAGTGATCGCGAGGCTGTTTTCTTCCTGTCTCCGTTTTAAAAAATATTTCCAGTGGAGCATGGAATAAACCGATCATTACTTCGTTTATTAGCATGAGGGTAAGTTTTACAGGCATGAAATACGATAGATGAGACAGACGTGATAAGAGTGGAGTAAACGGGAAATGCAGCCATGAATAACATTGATTCACAGACGAATTTTTCAGGTATCTACCTGATGATCCTTTTCATGTTGTGGCCTGTCGTCGCATCCTCAGAGATGACATCGTTTGACGAAGTCGAAAAACAGATCGCCAGCCATACACTAGAACTGAACAGGTCACCAGACGATGCACGACGTTATATCCTGCGCGGTGATCTCTATTTTTTGATACATGAATTCGATGAAGCGGTTGAAGACTATACTGCGGCAATCGAGCTCGACAGTTCGCTCGATGCTGCTTATTTTGGACGTGGCCTTGCTTATGGTCGCCAGGGTTATATCAGCGAGGGGATAGAAGATCTGAGCCACTATATAAAATTAAATCCGCAAAGCTCATTGGCTTATACCAAGCGTGGCGTGCGTTATCTCTGGCTGGGTGATAGAGATAATGCATTCGATGATCTCTCTAAAGCCGTTATGCTCGATCCGGAAAATGCAGAAGCGCATGATGACCTGGGTGTGGTCCTGGCGCAAAAAGGGAGCTATAAGCAGGCGATAAAACATTTTTCAGCAACGATACGGATCGAGCCAGATTACCAGAAAGGATACCACAACCTTGCTATGGCCTATTATGTGACAGAGAATGATGCACTGGCATTAGATGCTGTGAATGAGTCGCTCCGTCTGAAATCTACAGCGCGTAACTCATTATTGCTAAAAGCAAAAATATTGATCGCACTCGGCAAGGTCGAAGAGGCCGCAGCACTCGAAGAAGATGCAGAGTTTATGCCTGATGGAGACTGGTCGGAGCAGGCACCTGTACAGTGATGATCACGTGGGAAGAAAGCATCGCGGAATAAATTCCGCTCCTACAGATTCGCCCTCCCCCGTAGGAGCGGTTTGTAAACCGCGATTGCCCGCAGGGGAAACAGACGGCTAGAACAGAACACCGAGAATGGATATTGCCCAGAGCAATAGCCGAAGGAACGTATACGGCAGAACGCATCCAGCGTAATCACCTGAGAGCACATTGTGATCATTTCATGTACACCTGATTAAACTGGCAATGTGTGGCATCGCGGAATAAATTCTGCTCCTACAGATTTGCCCTCCCCGTAGGAGCGGTTTGTAAACCGCGATTGCCCGCAGAGGAAACAGACGGCTAGAACAGAACACCGAGAATGAATATCTCCCTGAGCGACAGGTGTTTCTGTCGAGACACATCAATTTTTTATGATCGTGTGATCACCACTGTTGATCTTATCAATCGTCCAGTCACCCACGCTGTAGCGTATCAGTCTCAAAGTTGGATAACCAACTGCTGCCGTCATCCGTCTCACCTGTCGGTTACGTCCTTCGCTTATGCTTAGCTCTATCCATGAGGTCGGGATATTTTTACGTTCACGGATCGGTGGATGGCGAGGCCAGAGCTTTTCAGGTTCTGATATCCTTTTTGTTTCAGCCGGTCTCGTTAAACCGTCTTTAAGGGCTACGCCTTTTTTTAACTGTGTTATCGCTTCGTTCGTTATTTCACCTTCGACCTGTGCCCAGTAAGTTTTTTGCATTTTATTTTTTGGGTCGGTGATCTGGTTCTGCAGCTTGCCATCATCTGTTAATACGACTAATCCTTCACTGTCTCGATCGAGCCTGCCAGCCGCATAAACCTTTTTGTGTCTGATGAAATCAGCCAGCGTTTTTCGACACTGTCCATCGGTGAACTGACAGAGTACATCGAAGGGTTTATTGAGGAGTATGATCATGATGCTCGGGCAGGAAATAATTTATCGCTGAGGCGCAGAGTCTGTGTCGTCAACAGCACCACGGGTGCTGTTAAAGAATCTGAAGTTTTCCCTGCGGTGAAATGCGTTTAATTCTCCAGTCATATAGATCAGGCCGGTTGCAGCTTATACCAACGCTCACGTCGTCCCCTTGCCGCATCGAGATGGTTAAACATGGTGATCATCGCGTCTTCGTTTATACCCGTCCAGCGCAGGTCCTGTTTCGGGCCTTTGAAGTCCGCATCGGTAACGATGGTGGTCAACTGTTTTGTCATAGGAAGAATATGCTGATGCTGCTCGACCAGGGTCTGCACACGTTTGGAACCACGGAACTTCATCTCGGAAATCTTGTCGATATTTTCCATGATGTGTTCAACGCCCGGATATTTTTTAAGCAGGTTCGATGCCATCTTGTATCCGATGCCGGGAATGCCCGGAATGTTATCGACCTTGTCTCCGGCCAGTGCTAATAGATCGGCGATTAATTCAGGTTTGACACCAAAGTTTTTTTCGACATCCTTGTAATGGAGAATTTTATTGCGTGCATAGTCCCACCATACGTCACCGGGTCGGAGTAACTGGGCCAGATCTTTGTCCGCGCTGAGAATAGTAATTTTGAAACCCTCTTTGCGCAGGCGAGTTGCCAATGTTCCGATGATGTCATCACCTTCAAAACGGTTGCTGGAAAAATCAGCGATACCCGCAGCACGGCAAAAATCACGGCAGTGCTTGAACTGGTCCTTGAGTTCGACCGGTGTGGGAGGGCGATTGGCTTTGTATTCAGGGTAGATCTCCCGACGATATGAGTCGGTCTGTCGGGCATCGAATGCACATGCGATATACTCTGGCTGTTCGAGTTCAAGTAACTCACGCAGGAATTCGGTAAAACCGTAAACCGCATTGCTGGGTTTGCCTTCACTGTCCACAATTTCATCGGAGTAAACGTGCCAGCCGCGAAATATGTAGATGCTGCTATCGACCAAGTAGGCGTGTTTTCGTGGGTGTTGTATCATTGAAAGGGAGTTTACGTGAGTATTATGGAATGTTGTAGCGTAAAGAGAGTGATAGATGATGGTTGATTTAGCAAAAAGGTCTTTTTTGAAGCAGGGTTTATCGGGCCTGAGTGTCTGTGGTGTCGGTGCGATCTGGTCTGGTGTCTTGATCAGTGGCTGTAATGAACGAGATTCACGACTGCTGGCTGCGGATGAAAATGGAGTACGCCTGTTGCCGGGCCTGAGTTTGCGTGTGGTGGCCCGCTCAGGTGACAGGGTGATCGACGAGAAAAATTATCGGTGGCATGCAGCACCCGACGGAGGCGCCTGTTTTGCAGCTCGAGAAGGGGGCTGGATCTATGTTTCCAATAGCGAGATGGCATCGGTCGGTGGCGTGGGTGCTATCGTTTTTAGTGCTGATGGTGAGATCATCGATGCTTATTCCATCCTGAAAAACTCCAGTCGCAATTGTTCTGGCGGTGCGACACCCTGGGGCAGCTGGTTGTCGTGCGAGGAGATCAATACTGGCAGGGTATGGGAGTGTTTCCCAGAAGGACAGGCAAAGGCGGTACTGCGCCCGGCACTGGGCGTGTTTAACCATGAGGCGGTGGCCGTCGACGAGGTAACACAGTACCTGTATCTGACAGAGGACAGGACGGATGGCTGCCTCTATCGTTTTATCGCGGATGGACACAGCAGCGATGGGCACCCGGATCTGTCATCAGGCAGGCTGGAAGTGGCTATATCGGTGGATGAGCTATCGGCCTCTGGTAAAGCCGTGTTGGACTGGAAACGGGTGAGCGATCCCCTGGCCAGGACACGGCAGACACGCTATCAGGTAAGTTCGGCGAAAAAATTCGACGGGGGTGAAGGTATCGCCTATTTTGATGACCGCATCATTTTTACCACCAAAGGGGATAATCGGGTCTGGTCATATCAGACCCGGACTAAAGAAATCGAAGTGCTGTACGATATTAAGGATACACTAACGCCCATATTGAGCGGGGTCGATAATGTAACTGTCTCACAGAAGGGTGATATCTATGTGGCGGAAGACGGCGGTGATCTGCAGATAGTGATGATCGATAACAGAGGTAATTTATATCCTGTCGTGCAGCTGGAAGGGCATGACCGTTCTGAAGTAACGGGGCTGGCATTTAGTCCGGACGGCAGACGTTTGTATTTTAGCTCGCAGCGTGGTTCGGCGGGGGTATCGGCTAAAGGTGTTACTTACGAAATTCAGGGGTTTAGGGTATAAGGTCTGTAATTGAGAGAGTCTTCACAAAAATGCGCTATAAATAAGTGAACTATCGTTGTAAAATTCGCTCTTTAGAATCGCCTTAAAATGAAATAACTAAAATATGTCAGGAATATCAAAAAAAGCGGTTATCGAGCTATCGAAAAAAGGCAGTCGCCTGTTTCGTAGCGGTCAGCTGGAAGCCGCTGAAAAAGTCTATCTGGAAGCGAAAGCGATTGATGCCGATAACCCCTATGTACTATCGGGTCTGGGTGATGTCTACCGTAAGCTCAACCGCTTCGA
>DROB01000033.1 GCA_011321985.1 Gammaproteobacteria bacterium
ATTTTAACTGGTTATGGTATAAAGCGCCCGCGCTAACAAAAGTTGGCAAAAACGAGCGATATCGTTACCCTGAATACTGTTCCTTTAAACCCTTTTTGGGAAGCCTGTTGGTGGGACTTAACTGGCAGGAAAACAGGGCTACTATATCTTATTTAAATACGCACATATACCGACACGTGTAATTGGGTGCTGATTTAAGCAAAAAAACATACTTTTGCTTGAACTGGTTATTGCATGGGGTATATGGAGGCCTAACCCCAACCTGGAGAAATACAATGTCTAACGTATCTATGCGTCTGATGCTTGAAGCTGGCGTGCATTTTGGTCATCAAACCCGTTTCTGGAACCCTCAAATGTCTGAGTACATTTTTGGCTCACGGAACAAGATTCACATAATCAACCTGGAAAAGACCCTTCCTTTGTATACCGATGCGGTAAACGCATTGGGTAAGATCGCTGCGGATCGTGGCAATATCCTGTTCGTCGGCACCAAACGCGCCGCACGTAAAATCATCGCGGAAGAAGCACAACGCTGTGGCATGCCTTATGTCAGTCATCGTTGGTTAGGTGGTATGTTGACCAACTATAAGACGATTCGCCAGTCGATCACTCGTCTGAAAGAACTGGAAGAAATGTCAGAAAACGGTGGTTTTGACCGTCTGAACAAGAAAGAACAGCTCATGTTGACGCGTGAGATGGAGAAGAAAGAAAAAGTACTTGGTGGTATCAAAGATATGCGAGGCCTGCCAAATGCGGTCTTCGTTATCGATGTCGGCCATGAAGATATCGCCATCAAAGAAGCCAATACACTGGGTATTCCCGTATTCGGTATCGTCGATTCTAATAATTCACCTGATGGTGTCGATTATGTCATACCGGGTAATGACGATGCGATCAAGGCAATCCAGCTATACGCTCAGGGTGTTGCTGATGCAGTGATCGAAGGACGTGCCTCAGCTGTGATCCAGCGTAGCGAAGAGCCGCCAGCAGCCAAAAAAGCAGCACCTAAAAAAGCTGCACCTAAGAAAGCCGCTGCAAAGCGTAAAGAAACACCTGTCGAAGAGGCTCCGGTAGAAGATATACCTGAAGAAGCACCTGTCGAAGCTAAAGCTGAAGCGGCTGAAGAGACCAAAGCGGCAGCACCCAAGAAAAAAGCAGCCGTTAAAAAGAAAGCGGCTGCCAAAAAGAAAACAGTGAAGAAAAAGGCGGCGGTAAAGAAAAAAGCGGCTGCCAAGAAGACTGCAGCTGCTGAAGAGTAAGTTGCTGCTTGAGCAAATGAGTATTTATTTAGAATTTATTTATTAAGAGGATACTGTGATGCAAATTACAGCTTCAATGGTTAAAGAGCTGCGTGAACGCACAGGTTCAGGCATGATGGAATGTAAGAAAGCGCTGCAGGAAGCGGAAGGTAATATCGATGTGGCTATCGAAAATATGCGTAAATCCGGGTTGGCTAAAGCGGATAAAAAAGCGGGTCGTGTTGCTGCAGAAGGCCGTGTCGCCATCGTATTGAGTGAAGATAAAAAGCAGGCAGCAGTCGTCGAAGTTAACTGTGAGACAGATTTTGTCTCTGGTGGTGACGATTTCCTGTCTTTCGTCACAGCGGTTGCCGAAACCGCGTTGGCCCACCAGCCCGCTGATATTGCAGCATTGTCTGAGACCCCACTGGATGGTACTTCGGGAACTGTAGAAGAAGCACGCAAGGCCAGGATAGCCAAGATCGGTGAGAATATTCAGGTTCGTCGTTTCGAACTACTGAGCACCGAGAGTGGTAGCTTCGGTAGCTATCTGCACGGTGCTCGTATGGGCGTGCTGGTCGAGATGGAGAATGGTAGCGACGACCTTATCAAGGACGTTGCTATGCACATTGCTGCAAGTAACCCGATGTGTGTCAGTGAAGCTGATGTGCCTGCCGATGTACTGGAAAAGGAAAAAGACATTCTGCGTGCACAGGCACTCGAAAGTGGGAAACCAGCGGATATCGTCGAAAAGATGTTAACCGGTCGTGTCCGTAAGTACCTTGCTGAGATCACACTGCTCGGTCAGTCGTTTGTCAAAGACCCTGACAGGACTGTCGAGACGCTACTCTCCGATGCGGGTGCAACAGTTAACAGATTCGTCCGTTACGAAGTAGGTGAAGGTATCGAGAAAAAAGTCGAAAACTTCGCCGATGAAGTAATGGCTCAGGTTAACGGTTAGGGAACTTCTGAATAATACATCAGAGTAAACGGAACGTTCATAAATGAGTGCCTGTATGTTTTTAGACAACCTTTTAAAAATGATAACGCACATATTTATACACATTTCTATACATAAGAGACGATGTATGTAGCAGCACAGAAGCCGGGGGCCATCTCCCGGCTTTTTGCGTACGTAATGTAAAAAAATAAATAATAATCCAAAGCGAGTATCTCGATGTCTGTAATTTATAAGCGCGTTCTGTTAAAACTCAGTGGTGAGGCCCTGATGGGAAATCTCGATTACGGTATCGATGCTGATATGTTGGCTCGCGTTGCATCAGAGGTCGCTGAAGTCGTCAATATGGGGGTGGAAGTGGCCCTGGTTATCGGTGGTGGAAATATCTTCAGGGGTGCAGGATTAGTTAAATCAGGCATCGATCGTGTCACCGGTGATCATATGGGAATGCTGGCGACGGTAGTCAATAGCCTCGCGATGCAGGATGCCCTTGAGAAACAGGGAATGAATTGCCGCGTCATGTCAGCCATCAAAATTAACAGGATGTGTGAAGAATATGTTCAGCGTCGTGCTATCAGGCACCTTGAAAAAGGTCGTGTTGTCATTTTTGCTGCGGGCATCGGCAATCCGTTCTTTACTACTGATACAGCGGGTTGTTTGCGGGCGATAGAGATTGATGCGGATAGTGTTCTCAAGGCTACGAAAGTCGATGGTGTTTATGATTCTGACCCGGCGAAAAATCCCGATGCTGTTCGTTATGAGTCTCTGACCTTCGATGAGGTGCTGGAGAAGAATCTGCAGGTCATGGATGCGACGGCGATCGTTTTATGTCGTGACAATAAACTACCACTGCGGATTTTCAATTTGAATGATGTCGGGTCTTTACCTGCAGCGATGAAAGATCGGTCGATTGGTACAACGGTAATGATGGGGGATAAGTGAATGATTGAAGAAATTCTTGCGGATGCAGAAACCCGTATGGGTAAAAGTGTCGATGCGTTACAGTCTGAGCTGGTAAAGATCAGGACGGGTCGTCCTCACCCCAGCCTGCTCGATCAGATCATGGTCGATTATTACGGGACTGACACACCGATCAATCAGGTGGCCAACGTTACTGTGGAAGATTCCAGAACACTTGCCGTTGCTCCGTGGGAGAAACAGATGGTCGCTGTTGTAGAAAAAGCCATTCTGAATTCAGGCCTGGGCCTGAATCCGGCGACAGCAGGTAACCTGATCCGCATACCTATGCCGCCGCTAACCGAAGAGCGTCGACGTGAGCTGGTCAAGGTAGTGAAAAACGAAGGCGAAAATGCAAAGATTGCTATCCGTAATATCCGTCGTGATGCCAACAGTGATTTTAAAGACCTGCTGAAAGACAAAGAGATCTCCGAGGATGAGAGCCATCAGGCTGAAGACAACGTGCAAAAGCACACAGACAAGTTTGTTGCAGATGTGGATAGAGTTATCGCGGCAAAAGAAAAAGAATTGATGGAAGTTTAGGTCTGCTCCTCTGTGGCTACCTGTTAATCATAAATCAGTGAATGAATCAGCGGACAGTTCGGATAGAGTATTACCGCGACATATCGCTGTCGTCATGGACGGAAATGGACGGTGGGCGAACAAGCGGCACCTGCCACGAGCTGCGGGTCATAAGGCGGGTGTGGGCTCGACACGGAAAATCGTAGAAAACTGTGTTACCAGAAACATCGAAGCATTGACGATATTTGCATTCAGTAGTGAGAACTGGAACAGGCCTGCGTCAGAAGTAAGCAGCCTGATGTCACTGTTCGTCTCGACGATAACATCTGAGGTAAGAAAACTGCATAAAAAAGATGTCTGTGTAAAGTTTATCGGGGATCGTAGTCGTTTTTCTGCAAAGTTGCAAAACAGCATCAATGAGTCTGAGGATCTGACGAAAGACAATACGGGTTTGCATTTTAATATCGCAGCAAACTACGGTGGTCGTTGGGATGTGGTCAATGCATGTAAGTCATTGTTTGATGATCTGACGAAGAACCATGGAGTGATACAGGATATCGATGAGAAGATATTTAATTCCTATATGTCTTTAAGTGAAGTTCCTGCTCCGGATTTATTTATTCGCACGGGTGGTGAACAACGCATCAGTAATTTTCTGATGTGGCAACTGGCTTATTCTGAACTGTATTTTATCGATACCTTATGGCCCGATTTTTCTGACGATGATTTCGACAGAGCTCTGGACTGGTTTGTCAGCAGGCAACGGCGGTTTGGCAAGACAGGGCAGCAGGTGTTAGATGAGCAATCGGCTTAAAATGATGTATATTGATCCAGGCAGATATTGAACAAATAATGTTATATCAACGCATATTGACCGCGATTCCATTAGCTGCTTTCGTCTTCTGGATTATTTTTTTTCAACCGACGAACGTATTTTTCTATTTCATCCTGTTTGTTGTTTTAATATCAGGTTATGAATGGGCGAGGTTAGCAGGAGTCAGAGGCATAATATGGAGGGGCTTATACGCAGTGCTGATCACAGCCGTTGCCTGGTCGATACCGCAATTTGCCAGTGATTATGTAATATGGTCTGTCTATATCGCAGTGCTGTGGTGGTTTAGTATCACCTTTTATCTAAAGATAGCCAGGCCAAAACAGGTGAGTTCTGGTCTAAAGCTGGATAAGTTATTCATTGCGTTTATCATTTTACCCGCCGCCGCGCTCGCGATGCAGATGATTCATTCACTGCATATCGGACTCGACTGGCAGGGGCCGGCATGGCTGTTCTATGCGCTTTCCCTGGTATGGGTCGCTGATATCGGTGCTTATTTCGC
>DROB01000034.1 GCA_011321985.1 Gammaproteobacteria bacterium
ATCAGTTCACTGCGTTCGAGTTCGATCACCGGAAACAGCCCGGTCTGCACCGCCAGTCTTGCGACCCGGATACTGTGCGCACCGTCATGGCCCCAACCCAACGGGCAGGGGCTGTGAATATGGATGAAGGTCGGGCCATCGATCTCCATGGCGCGGCGTACCTTCTTGCGCAGGTCTGACGGGTAAGCGACAGAGGTGGTTGCGGCGTAAGGGATATGGTGCGCGGCAACGATGGACAGGATATCTTTTTTGAGATGGCGTTTCCCCATACGTTTACTGCCCGGTGGTGATGTGGTGGTCATGGCGGCATGCGGTGTCGAGCTGGAACGCTGGATGCCGGTATTCATATAGGCTTCGTTATCAAAACACACATAGAGAACATTATGGCCTCGCTCCAGCATGCCCGATAGTGTCTGAAAACCGATATCGAAGGTGGCACCGTCACCACCAAAGGCCAGCACCTTGGTGGCTTTTCCCTGTGCTTTCAATGCTGCTTCCATACCCGCAGCGATAGCCCCGGCATTCTCGAACAGGGAATGCATCCAGGGCAGGCGCCAGGCAGATTCCGGCCACGGGGTGGTGAAAACTTCCAGACAACCAGTGGCATTGGCGATCATCACATCCGGTCCTGCGGCTTCGGTGACCAGCCTCGCCGCCAGCGCTTCACCGCATCCCAGGCAGGCACGATGGCCGGATTCGATGCCTTCGAATCGCGGCTGGTTTCTGCGTAACTGCACCAGCATCTCGGTGCTGATATTTTGCTTAACCATTATTTATTGACCTCACGCGATGACTTATCGATGCCGATATCTTCGACAGACAGTTTATCCAGCTCGACATCGATGATGGTAAAAGGACGGGGTTCAGTGACATCGATCTGCTGGTGCAACGTGCGATAGATCTGCAGAGGGATGTCACGACCACCGAGGCCGACAGCAAAGCTGTGTATCTTCGGCAGCTTCGCCTTGCCCGCCATGTCTGTCATACCCGCGAGGGCAGCGTGGACTTCGGATGAGACGATGCCACCGAAGCCGGGTGATAAGGCCCGTTCGAGTACCACCAGATCCGTCAGACCGGTGCAGGCGATACGCAAAGCCTCCACGGGGAAAGGCCGGTAAGCCCGAAGTTTGATCAGTTTCGTGGCGGGCAGATCGCTGTATTCATCACGCGCTTCACTCAGGGTGCCGTAGATAGAACCCAGGGTGATGATGCCGATGCGGGCATCTTCTGCACCATCGACACTTAGCAGCCCCCCTGCAGTGCGCGTGCTGAGCGCCTGCCAGTCGTTGTCGGCAGCGACGATCTCATCGAGAGAATCGAGTAGTGCATGGTGATGTGCATGCCTGGCTTCAGGGAAATAATCGGGTGAGACCAGAGTGCCGACACTGATCGGGTTTGCTGAATCCAGTGCGCGTTTATAGCTAAAAGGGGGCAGGTAAGCATCGACCATCGTCTGCTCCGGAATATCGATGGGTTCCAGTGTGTGAGTCAGGGTGAAACCGTCCATACAGACCATGACGGGCAGCTCGGTTGCTTCTGCGATACGGTAAGCCTGTATCGTGGTGTCGACGGCTTCCTGGTTATCGGCGCAATAAAGCTGGATCCAGCCCGCGTCCCTCACCGCCATCGAATCCTGCTGATCATTCCAGATCGACAACGGGGCCGATATCGCCCGGTTGGCACAGGTCATCACCATAGGTACCCGCAGACCGGCGATATTGTAGAGCACTTCGCTCATCAACAGGATGCCCTGTGAGGCACTGGCGGTGTAAGTGCGTGACCCTGCGCTGGCGGCACCGAGCACCAGTGATGCGGCCGAGAATTCACTTTCTACACTGACCAGTTCGCAGTCCATCTTGCCGTCGGCGACCAGTTTTGCAATATTTTCGACGATGTGTGTCTGCGGGGTAATGGGGTAGGCGGCAACCACCTGTGGTCGGCACAGTGCGACGGTTTGAGCGATGGCCTGTGAACCTTCGAGTGCTTTACGCATTAGCGGTCTGTTTCCATAGATTGTTGGGTATGCGCTCTGCGGCGGCTTTGACGAGAGCAATATTTTTATCTAATAAATCACCTTTGAAACGTTCTTCAAGTGATTGAATTAATGAGTTTTGAGGCAATATATCGGTGAGTTTAAGAAAGGCCGACAGCAGTGCAGTATTGGGCACCGGGCGGCCAAGATAGTGTTGTGCCAGTTGTGTCGCCGGCAGTGTAACAAGCCTGTTATCAGCTTCAGTATCGGTGTGTGCACTGCTGGCTTCACTGCTGTTGTCAGTGGCATTAAGCAGGATATTACCGTCGGGTTTGAGCCCATCGGTGATACTGGGAATATTCATCAATGCGGCATCCTGTATGATCAGAAAATCCGGGGCGGCTACCTGACAGCGGCGCCGGATCGGCTCATGATCGATACGCACGAAGGCGATCACCGGTGCGCCACGGCGCTCGGCACCGAAGGCAGGAAAGGCCTGTGCATACCAGCCTTCATCGATCGCGGCTGTCGCCAGCAAGTAGGCGGCGACCACATTGCCCTGGCCGCCACGACCGTGTATCCGAACCTCTATCATTGTCCGTTTCTCATCATCAGTTATTCGAGCGTGTAATCATCTTCGGTCAGTTTGGCCTGGGCAGCCGCAAGTCTTGCTATCGGTACTCTTGGCGCAGAGCAGGAAACATAACTCAGGCCGATATGGTGACAGAACCGGATCGATTTCGGGTGACCACCCTGTTCACCACAGATGCCCACCCTTAAATCTGGTTTGGTCTTGCGTCCCCAGTCGACAGCGATCTTCATCAGACGACCCACGCCTTTCACATCGAGTGCACCAAATGGATTGTCCTGCAGGATGTTATTTTTTTCATACAGCGGCAGGAATTTGTTCTCAGCATCTTCACGGGAAAACGAAAAAGTGGACTGGGTTAGATCATTGGTGCCGAAGGAGAAAAAACCGGCAAATTCAGCCAGTCTGCCTGCACGCATACAGGCGCGCACCACTTCGATCATGGTGCCAAATTTAAACGTCAATCGGATGTTATATTCGGCTTCGATATCGGCGTGTACCTGATCAACGATACGCCTGACCCATTGCAGTTCTTTGCTGGTGCAGACCTGCGGCACCATGATCTCCGGGCACACATCAAAACCTTCCTTATTACATTCAGCAGCCGCTTCGAGCACGGCGCGTATCTGCATCTCGTAGATTTCCGGGTAGGTGATACCGAGGCGCACACCGCGATGGCCCAGCATTGGGTTCACTTCAAATAGCTCACGTACTTTGATCAGCATCTGCCGCTTTTTCGCAATAGCAGAATCCACCAGTTCTCGGCCACCTGGTCCGAAAGGTTTGGGCAGTTTCTTTGCATCGGCACTGCGTTTCAGCAGTTGCATGGTGTTCATCAGATCGTTGACACCGCAGACTGATTGTCTGAGGCTGATCAGGTGTTCGATTTCCTGTTCCAGCTGTTTTTCACTGGGCAGAAATTCATGGATAGGCGGATCCAGCAGGCGGATGGTTACCGGACGCGGAGACATGATCTTGAACAGATCCTTGAAATCACCTCGTTGTATGGGGCGTAACCGATCCAGTGCCTGCTGGCGGTCGGTTTTGTCTTTTGCCAGAATCATGTCGATGACCAGCGGCAGGCGATCCTGTGCATTGAACATGCGTTCTGTTCTGCACAGACCAATCCCCATGGCACCATAGTCTGATGCCTGGCTGGCCGCTTCGATGGTATCGGCATTGCCCATGATTTTCAGTTCGGCTATCTCATCAGCCCAGTTGAGCAGGGTTCGCAGTTCATTGGAAAACTTCGGTGCCACGGTGTCGATCTCACCGAGGTAGACATTGCCATTGCTACCGTCGATGGTGATGATGTCGCCTTCATGTAACAGGGTGTCACCGACGCGTGCGAGGTGTTTCTCGATATCGACATCGATACCTTCCGCGCCGGCGATACAGGGTTTTCCCATACTGCGTGCGACCACTGCTGCGTGCGAAGTCTTACCACCGCGGCTGGTGAGTACCCCCTGTGCGGCAAAAAAGCCGTGGATATCTTCCGGTTTGGTCTCTTCACGTACCAGGATGACATCTTCGCCTTCATCGCGTGCCTGTTCGGCGCGGTCGGCATCGAACACGATCTTGCCGGATGCCGCGCCGGGAGAAGCGGGCAGCCCGTGGGCGATTGGCATCTGTTTAGATTCCGGATCGAGGCGAGGGTGCAGTAACTGTTCCAGCTCTTCGGGGTTGATACGCAATAAGGCCTGGTCGCGGGTGATCAGGCCTTCGTTGCTCATCTCCAGCGAGGTGCGCACCCGGGCGGTGGCATTCATCTTGCCATCGCGTGTCTGCAGGCAGTAGAGCACGCCCTGTTCGATGGTGTATTCGTAGTCCTGCACTTCGCGGTAGTGTTTTTCCAGCCGGTCACTGAGTGCCGACAGCTCTTTGTGCATCTGTGGCATCTCGTGTGCCAGTTCGTGTACAGGTTTGGGGGTGCGGATGCCGGCGACCACATCTTCCCCCTGTGCATTGATGAGAAATTCACCAAACATCACATTTTCACCGGTGCCGGGGTTGCGCGTGAAACCGACACCGGTCGCGCAATCATCACCCATATTGCCGAACACCATGGTCTGTATATTGACCGCGGTCCCATTCGCCATATCGGTGGTAATCTTGAATTCACGGCGATAATCGATCGCACGTTTACCCAGCCAGGAGCGGAATACCGCTTTGATAGACAGCTGTAACTGTTCGAAGACATCTTCGGGGAAGGGCCTGCCGGTCTCACCGTGTACCACATCGAGAAAGACATCGCTGATCTCACGAAAGTGGTCGGCGGAGAGTCCGGTGTCTTCAGTGATACCTTCTCGTTTTTTTATAGCATCGAAGGGTTTGTCGAATGCGGCATCGGATATGCCCAGTGCGACCTTGCCAAACAGCTGGATAAAGCGTCGGTATGCATCCCAGGCAAAACGTTCATTGCCGGTTTTTTTGATCAGGCCGGGCAATGTCTTGGCATTCAGGCCGAGGTTAAGGATGGTGTCCATCATGCCGGGCATGGATAACGCCGAACCAGAGCGCACGGACAGCAATAACATATTGCCAGCATCACCAAAGCCTTTACCGGTCTCCTGTTCCAGCACCCTGATCTGTTCATGCACCTGGGCCATCAGTTGAGAGGGCAGGTCCTGGTCACAGTCCTGTCCTTCAGCTTCGAGATAACTGAGGCAGGCTTCGGTACTGATGACAAAACCGGGAGGCACGTTAATGCCTATCTGGGTCATCTCACAGAGGTTGGCACCTTTTCCACCCAGTAGTTTTTTATTTTTGCCATCACCGTCTTTAAAGGAATACACATAAGGTGTGGCATTTGTATCAGGTGTCATCGAGAATTCCTCTCCGCTTATTTCAGATTTATGAGCATATCTGTTGATTGTTATTCATATCGGAAGCCACGTTGTTGACACAGGTCAATAACTGCATCTCAGTGGGGTAGACCAGTAATGAAGGTTGCAGCACAGTCTGTGAGCATCTCGTATGGACGTGAGGCTATCCGATGGTTTTTCTTACTGAGCAAAATAACCTTTGACCTCAGTCAATAAGCACAGGTGATGCCTGATTTACAATCAAGGGCGAGGGTTGTATTCCGAAGCTGGAATCGGGCCTCTCTGATAAACGACGAAGCTGTTAAAAATTTATGAAAATAATCAGTAAAGTTTCTGCAACCAAAAAAAAGGTATGTGAAAATTTTCGGTTGAAAGAAACCTGCGGTGATCTACGTGGTTTATGTATGTTGTTACATTATGCCCTGATCTTTTTACTTGTCACCGTGTTGCTTTATTTTTTGTTGACTATGGATCTGTGAGGAAAGCCAGAGGGCACAGTCAATTAATAGAATAACCCTTAATCCTGTCCTGATAGTAGTGGATTTTACCAACCCGGCTGATCTGGAAGGTTTTATCTGATCCCACTTGTCTGGCCCCTCCCATTGTACGAGATATGAAAAATATTATTTATTCTTCCATCATATACTGCCTGTTTTCGTCTGTGCTGACAGTATCGGTCTCTTATGCTGGTCCAGAGAATCAGCAACAATATCCTGAACGAGAGTACCTGGAAGAGCCTGATTATCTGCCCCCTGTTAAACCGGTAAAAAAAGTGGGTAAAGATATATTTTCTGATGCAGATCAAACATTTTCTGAAAATAAAACTTATGATGAACTTGTTTCGATAATCGAAGCATCGATCAAGCTTTGTCATGATGATCTGGCGCAGCGGCATATTAAGATGTTAAAAGCCGTCGCGGATACGAAGTCTGCTGAAAAAGTCGAACAATTGAATGGTCTGTTAAAAACCAGGCTTATCGGTGCTCTACAGCATAAAAATAATTTAAATAAGCTGGCTATTGTGATACAGGAAGGTGATATTCGCAGTATTAAAGTAGCGATAAGAGCGGCGATAGAAACGGCATCCTGCCCCGGTGATCGTGATCAATTGATAAAGGTGGTGAAAAGCATCAAAGTCGCGCTGAAGAGAGAAGCAGAGGAAAAACAGCGGGTAATGAATGCCGCGATCAGTAAAGGTCAGGCTGTACAGAACAGAGAGATGCATCAGCGTCGTATGATAGCGAAATCACTATTGCTACTGGTGGGTGTGCTTGATCTGGACTCGAGTGCTTCCAGTCTGCCGACGATAAATCAATTTCAATTGACAGATGAATTAACGGCTATGAGTTTGGAGGGCGTACAAAAAATACTTGAGACACGATACAGTGCTACTGAGGTGCCAGGTACCAATTGTGTCGTAGAAGACATGAATGAAGAACTGTCCCAACAGGGCAGCATCTATTATGTGCTTACCTCCATCGATGAGGATGCCATCAGTCGATACAGGATAAAGGCAGTAGCAAGTGATGCAAGCGCGCCCGATGGCCTGGTGCTGGGTCCTTATGATACGTATGCGACAGCAAAAATGATTACTGGCGTGGTATGTCCGATAGCGCAATAATTTTATATAGATATCAAAGAGGAAAAGTTATGAAACGTTCAGTAATGCCAGTGATCTATCTGCTTCTCGTTACAGGCTGTATGGGTACGGTGAGACCGGACCTGGAACCACAATTTGAAAGTAGTCGGGAATATTTTGAGAATCACACATTTACCGCGCTGGTGGATTTCTATGTGCATGGTAATTATTATATTGATGAAAACGGTAAACCGATCGAAGGCAAGGATCAGTCTACACGGATTGGCAGTAAAGGTCTGATGACCAAAGACTTCGCTGTGGCTAAAGGAGCAAAAGGTCATATCTTTTCTATTGGCTTGAATGATGAACGTGATATGGGCATCGGTGTCTCTGAATCAGCAGGTCTAGCCGGCGCATGGAATCCCGGTAATATCTATGTGCATTTCTCACGACCTGTAACCCGAGAGGATGTTACACCAGCGGGTATTGCTAGAATATTATCGTCTGTGCTGGTGTTTGATGATTTTAAACCGGGTTCAGAACTGGATGATATGCTGGAAGACCTGGATACAAGCAAGTCAAAATGAATAAACCTATAAACTGGAGTAGGGAGTATATTTTCCAGGATAAAAAAGTGCCGGAGGGTTTCTTTTTAAATAGTTATGTTCCGTTTTAGTGGGTTATCCGCTAAACCGTCATATTTTTTTACAATATTTATTTTAAAAAATAGCTGTTAATTCTATCTACTTGAATTTATAGCATAAAAAAATGTGGCATAAGTTTTGCTTTGTGTTTAATACGGCATGCGATAATGATTTAATATCAAATATAAGTCATATGACAAAGCAAGA
>DROB01000035.1 GCA_011321985.1 Gammaproteobacteria bacterium
AATATTGCGATACACGACCTATACCATCTTTTTCATAGTCTTTTTATCTTATGCTTTAACCTTCTACGTCGATTATCAGTTGTCTATAAAAGACTACTCTGATTCTTATGACGATTGTCATAAGGTCTGGACCGCGCGCGGCCTTTATGGTGACGGTGTCGAACAAAACTCTGTAGAAAGTATCGGTACCGCTTTCTCAGAAGGCGCCATAGGGGTAGAAGTAGATATCTTCTATGATGTAGAGATGCAGGATTTTGTCGTTTCCCATGATCGTCCATACAATAGAAAAAATGGCAAGATCCTGCTGCTGGCCGACCTGTTTGATGCTATTGGTGATGATCATTATTTCTGGCTGGACTTCAAAAAGATAAGACATCTGACAGAGGAACAGGTGAAAGCCAGTATCGAAAGGTTATACTTCATAAGCAGAAAAAACAATCTACAGGAACGTGTTTATATTGAGGGTGAGGCACCGATCAATATCTCCCGTTATCGCAAGGCAGGTTTTCATACGATATTTGATACACACCCGGAGCCAGAGAGCACAGGTCTCATCTCGACGATAATGATCAATGCTTACAAGATCGTTTTCTATTTCGGCGATCATAGTGTCATGGGTATGGAATATGGTGAACTGGATGACCCTGTGTTTGGTAAAGAGACACGACGGCGACTCAAGGATATTCCTGTGTTCCTTTATCATGTGCCCGTCGATGAAGGCCTGGTGGATGATCTGCTGAAGATAAAAAATGTCAGGGCGTTTATCGTAGGTAATAACCAAAGCGTTAATTACTATGATAAAGACAGTTGCCAGTAGCGGCAGACCTATAGTTGACCATTTTTTGGTTCGGACCTCTGATAAAAAGTTCCGATAAAGACGGGGTTTTATCCTGATGTTCTCTCCATATAAATGAAAATAAAATTCATAGAAAATCTTCATGAAGTACTGATTTTTTCCTTCCTGCTCCTGTCGACTCTCATGATAGTGAGAGTAAGCAATGTCCTTGTTTTTGGTGACTGGCAAGATGTCTGGCAGAGTCTGAACTTCTGGGGTGACTTCCTCTTCAGAGGTTTCAGGTTTGATATAAAATTACTGTCATCCGTCCTTATCCTCGTTTTCTGGCTCCCCGTTTTTTTTGTATCCTGGTTTATCTCCGAGCGTTGGTTCCAGATGTATACACGGTATGCACTGAGACTATTTCTGCTGCTGCTTTTGTTTATCGTCTTCGTTGATATCGGTTATATATTTTATTTCCAACGACCCATCGATGTGTTGATATTTGGCATCATAGACGATGATACGAGTGCCGTTTTCAGCACTATATTTGATGATTTTGATATAGTTCTGTTGTTCGCACTGTTCCTCGCCGTGACCACGACCGTTCTCTGGTTATTCTCAAGGCTGGTCGAGCATCATGAGCATAATATCGGCAGGAAGTGCGGGGTGAGGACCCAGTGGGTGATATGGTTTTTGTCTTTTCTTGTGTTGTTCGTCCTGGCGAGAGGGTCTCTGGATTCATTTCCACTACAACGTAAACATGCTTCTGTCAGTGACAATACTTTTTTGAACTCTATGGTAATGAATGGCGTGTTTAACCTTTATTACGCCTATCATGATAAAGAGGTAAATAATGAGGATGTATTCAGAGATGATGTTCTGAAAAAGAACGGAGTGAAGGATCTGGAGCAGTTAATCCACGCTGCAGGATATGGTAAGAAAAATCCGGTAGTGAGAACGACGGCAGGAAATAGAACTATCGATCAATCCGGTGTACATGTGGTTTTCGTATTGATGGAGGGCTGGTCCAGTCAGATAGCTCTGGCTCAGTCGGAAGACAATAACGTATTGGGTGAGTTTGCTGTACATGCTAATGAAGGACATTACTATACAAATTTTTTTGCTAATAAATATGCGACTAATCCATCGATAGAAGCCCTGTTACTTAACTCTCCCATCACGCCGTTATCTCAGTCTGTCGCAAATGAAACTTCTTTTAGTCTGTCGAATGCCTTGCCCTTCAGGAAGAAGGGGTATCAGACGCTCTTTTTGAGTGGGGGTTACAGCTCATGGCGAAATCATAATAGCTTCTGGTTGAAACAGGGGTTTGATCGATACATAGGTCGATCACAGATCGAGAGTTATTTTGATGTGGATGCCAGTGATAATCCCTGGGGAGTTTATGACGAATATGTTTTTAGATACCTCGAAAAATCTCTGCTAGATGCGGAGAAGAACAATACCCGATTATTCAGTTTCGTATTGACGACCAATAACCATCCTCCGGTAAGGCTACCGGCAACTTATGTCGCGCCCGAACTGGATTTATCACTCTATGGTTTTAAGGATGATGATCAGGATAAATACAGTATGCTCACTGGATTTCATTATCAAACGGATCAATTAGGCCGTTTCATCAGCTGGTTGAAAAACAGCAAGTTCAAGGACAGGGTCATCCTGGTCGCTACGGGAGACCACCCGATGCGGGCATTCATGGATAATAGTGCTAATGCCGACAAGTTCTTACGTTATGCGGTGCCCGTATACTTTTATGTGCCTGAGAGACTTGATAGATTGAAGTCAGTCTCATCAGATATTGTGGGCTCTCACAGTGATATATTTCCGACGCTTTTTGAGTTGACCCTGTCAGATGCCCCGTACTATAGTTTTGGGTTACCACTCATGGAAAAGACAGAAAAAAATGCATATGGTTGGGCGGAACATGGTGAGTTCCTGTTCTATGATGGTGTTGTCGACAGTCATAACCTGCGTTTTTATCCATGGGGGAAAAGCAATAAGCCTCTACTTGATCCCGGACCAAAAGCCGTATCTACCGAAAAAATAAAGATAATCAAGCAGGAGACCATGCGTAGGCTGCTGAAAAAGTACTTTCTGGTCAGAGATTTTCAGGATAAGAACCCCCGGTAATAGACTGCCTGGTTCACAGCGCTGCCTGGAATTGAAAGGTGTTTTCCGGGGTTCAGCGGTCAGACCTGAATCTATCATGGGTGGTAAACATATTCTCGATCGCGCACTACACATTCTCTAAATATCCCTGATACAATAGGCCGAATCCTGGACCGGAAAGCGATATGAATAAGTCAAAAATTTTAGTTGTCGGTGATGTCATGCTCGACCGGTACTTGCATGGAAAGACTTCCCGGGTCTCTCCTGAAGCCCCCGTACCGGTGGTACATCTGACAGATACCGATTATAAACCTGGTGGTGCGGCCAATGTGGCACTCAATGTAACGGCTTTAGGTGTGAGCAGCAGCGTGATCGGGCTTGTCGGTGATGATGTACCGGCAGAGCTACTGCGCAAAAGCGTGATGGATTCAGGTATCCAGGATAACCTTATTACCCTGAAGAATGCGGTTACCATCTCTAAAACGCGGGTTATCAGTCGACATCAACAACTCGTTCGGATCGATGAGGAGGACGGTTTTTCTGATTTTGATCATAGTGAACTGTTAACGCTTGTTGAGCAGAAGCTGGATGATTCTGCGGTGATGATCTTGTCTGATTATAACAAGGGGACGATCAGCAGCATATTGCAACCACTGATCAAACTGGCGAATAAATATCAGGTGCCTGTTCTGGTCGACCCCAAAACGAGTGACTTTCTGATGTATTCCGGTGCGACATTACTCACACCTAACCTGTCAGAATTTGAAGCGGCAGTAGGGGCCTGCCGTGATGAAAATGAAATAGTTGAAAAGGCACTTAAACTTATCGAACAATGTGATCTGCAGGCGATATTGGTGACTCGTTCAGATAAAGGGATGTCACTGGTTACCAGAGATGGTAGTGCTATACATCTGCCAGCACAGGTTCGTGATGTTTTTGATGTGACCGGTGCGGGTGATACGGTGATAGCCGTTCTCGGTGTCATGCTATCACAGGGTAATGATCTACAGCTTGCAGCACATACTGCTAATGTTGCTGCAGGTATAGTGGTCGGAAAACTTGGTGCTGCTAGCGTAAGCAGTGATGAACTCAAGCATGCACTTGCCGTACAGACAGCTGGCTCAAGTGATGAAAAAAACATCGTTAGCGAATCTGTATTACTGGCAGAGCTGGATGCTGCGAGAGCAAGAGGTGAACGTATCATTATGACTAACGGTTGTTTTGATATTTTGCACGCAGGACATGTCCGTTATTTACGACAGGCACGTAAGTTGGGTGATAGATTAATCGTTGCAGTGAATGATGATGAATCAGTTGGAAGGCTGAAAGGAAAATCGAGGCCGGTGAATACGTTGGCAAATCGTATGCAGCTACTGGTGGCTCTGGAGATGGTGGATTGGGTAGTCGCATTTGGCGAAGATACGCCGGAGCGTTTGATCTGTACTGTTCTACCGGACAAGCTGGTGAAGGGCGGAGATTATGAGCCTGAGGATATTGCTGGGTATGCCTGTGTTACTGAAAATGGAGGTGAGGTCATCGTGCTCGACTACTACAAAGATATGTCTACCAGCAAAATCATACAGGCAATTATCAAGGACGGTTAATGTTTATCTGTGAGCGATAACTTACGCCAGATGTGGCATCGCGGTTTGCAAACCGCTCCTACAGGTACATATTACCTGTGGGAGCAGAACTTATTCCGTGAACAGAAGTTCGATCGTGCGAATCGCCTGTTTTTAACTTGCCCGAAATATCCACTTCTGGCCGGTAGCCATCTTTTGGTTGAACGAGTTTCGCTCATATCCGTGTGTAGATATTACTTTCGATATATCAGTCATCAGATATTTTTTCATCCATGACTCTATCGAGCATCTTCGTCACATCGACCAGTCCGATAATATCCATGACATCATGATCACGTACGCGTTGCCCCCATCTTGCGTCTTGAATGTCCAGCTGGCAAAATTTCTGTAAAGCTTGAGGGTATTTGTTTACCGTCCATTTTAGAGCACTGTATGGCCCTGTTCTTTCTGGATTACTGCTGGCATAGAGTCCGATTACCGGTGTGCCGGCGGCGGCGGCCATATGTGCAGGTCCGGTATCTGGTGCTATGACGACATCGGCCATACTCAATATGGCCTGAAGTTGTTTGAGTGAAGTGCGCCCGATCATATTATTAACACGGTGCTGTGTTTCTGCAATGATGGCTTCACCGAATGTGTGTTCTTCGGCTGCCGGGCCACCCGTTAAAACGGTCTGCAGGCCATAGTTAGAGGCAGCATAATCAATCACAGCGGCATACCGTTCGACACGCCAGTTACGCCAGTTGTTCGCACGGACACTGGTGCAGGGGTTTATGACTAGACTCGGTTTGCCCTCGAGTATCTTTTCAGCAAACGTCCTGCCATCATCTGATACCGGGATGTCCCATCGCATGACCCTGTCATTTAGACCCAGTGCTTCGAGGAATTGAAAAAAGGTTTCGATCACATGTGTACGCGGATTGCCAGAAATTTTTATTCCAGTAAACCAGGATTGAAAATCACGAGTACGTGCACGGTCAAATCCTATCTTCGTATCGGCTCGTATCATCAGGCT
>DROB01000036.1 GCA_011321985.1 Gammaproteobacteria bacterium
ACATTAAAAATATTTTTTCTCATATTCAAGCTCTTTAAATGATGAACAGGACTGAAAAAAATATCCCGCTGTTTCTTAATGTCATAATCTTTATCGTCTGTTATGCCGTTCTCATCAGCTATTCTCTGGGACCTCAGTCATCTCTCGATACCTACTGGCACCTCCAGATAGGGCAGGACCTTCTGGAAAAAGGGCTATCACCCTGGGTCGACCATTACAGTTTCACATTTTCTGGAAAAGAAATTAACCCGGTTCCTTTTCTATTCCAGGTAACACTGGCCACTCTGGTCTCCATTTTCGGCGAAACATCAGGTCTCATACTTCTTAAAGTGATCTATGTGACACTACTCCTGTTTGTGGTCTACCGATTTTTCAGACAGATCAAAGCTCCCTGGTTCATTATTTTTTTGATACTACCTATATTGGTTTACTTCATCAATATGAGGCTTATCGTAAGACCAGATACTCTCTCCAATATCCTGATCATCATCTGCCTCTCATTGTATTTAAAAGCTAGAGAAAGCTTCTCGACTAAAGAACTGGCCTCCATCTGCCTGCTACTACTTTTCTGGGTAAATTATCATTCATCTATTCTTGGCTATATCATCATTTTTGGTTTATTTATGGACAGAGCCATCCACAAGCTGATGACTGATAGCACTCCTTACACCTGGACTCAGTGGTCCTTATGGGGGGCATTCATCTTTATCATAGGATTCATTACCCCTGACTCTGATCATATTCTGATTCAGGTATTGTCATTTCCCGATGGGTGGCATCAGTATCTGTCTGAATATTCCCCATCCTATATTGTTTATTCATCGAATAAGATGGCCTATCTCTCCTGGATCATATCAGTCTATACCGCATTCTGGGCAATGTTAAAAAAACATTATGGTCTTGCTTTCATCACAGTTCTTTTGACTTATTACGCATGGAATATCTCACGCCTGGTTCCCGCCGCCAGCCTTATTGATTTTAGTATCCTCGCGTTCTTCCTGAGCCAGCTTGACTTTAATCGGCTCTTTACGAACATCAAACCCATGCTACGGGTAACTCTCGTACTTTCTTCATCGCTTTTATTTTTATTTACGCTAAGCCAGACTTTGCCGGGCACTCTCGATAGATTACGATCGCTCTCCCACTACTCTCAACATAAGCAACAGATGCGACTGATATTGGATGAAAAATTTCCATCGCAGATCGTCGACTACCTCAATAGCTTCCAGGAAGGTGGTAATGTACTCAATACTTTTAATGTAGGCGGATATCTGATTCATACACTATCACCCGATTTCAAGGTATACATTGATGGACGAACAAATATTCTCTACCCTATCCAGTTCTATGAACATTATCTAAAGGTTATTGATGATATAGACACACTGGAAGATGACATAAAAAAATATCATGTGAGGTATGCTATTTTCGAAAACACACCCAGAGCACATCGCTATTTCAGCAAAACAGACATGCTCACATTAAATTTTTCGAATAAAAACTATGTTCTTTTTTCAAGTGATAATAGTACTTCTTTTCCCATCGCCAGCAAATTGATTTCATTCCCGATGTGCTGGGATGACCGCCTCTCTAAAAAAATTCGGGATGAAATAACACTGGCAGACTCCCTGTTTTCAGGCAAGCAATATACGATAAAATCTATCCTGAAGCTATTAGACGGGTATCTTTCCCATAAGAAAGGGTATCAGTTCCTAGATGCCTTACAGCCCGGCTCTCTCTCGAACGACAATACCAAAAGATTAGCTGCGCATCTAGCCCTTAGGGTTAACAACTTTAATATGGCAAATGTTTTTTTTAGATCAATCACTAAAAAGAATCAGGATGATCTGTTGATGATGGCCTATGCACTGACTAAATCCGGGAACTACCCATCATCAAAAGCTATCCTTGCTCTCTACCTGGAAAATAAGGGTGATATTGAAAAAGATACACTTTCAAGATTTGATGAAATCATCGTCCTGAAAATATTGACAGCAATCAAGAAAAAAAGTAAATCAAAGGGGCTCTCTTCTTTTGACATCCGGCAGATAAAGGGAAAACTTAATCTGGACAATGAGCAGTACGTTCAATCATTGATACCCGGTTTACCATATAACGACATCTGCGAACCAATTTTCAGGTCCTATTGAAAACTTCAGAGAATCCTGAACTCAGACCTGATCCTGCTCATCTGATATCAAACACAAAAAAACGTGTGAGAATGTACATGAGGGCGGTATAAACCACAGCCGCACAGATCTGTGAGATAACAGGGTGAAGATACAAATATGTCAGAGCCAGATGCAGGATAAGCAAGTTTGATAGAAATGAGACAATAAAGGCTATCAGGTAGCGGATGCTCTCCGTAACAAAGTGACCATTACTCCGAAAGACAAATTTTTTGGAGAGCACAAACCCCGATACGAAGCCAACCGCATAACCCGCCACATTCGAAAACACAGGAGAAACCCCCATGGCCATCGCAGACAGAATGACGAGAAAACCGACAACAGTATTGATTACACCACTCCCGGTATAACGTGTTATGTACACTGCTTCCATCGAATAATCAGGTGTGCTATTTTTCTTCATCGTGCCATCACTGCTAACTCTCGGTGTATACAATAATTCTACAAGCAAACCCTATAGAGTTGATCGTGTAAACGAAGCTCGCTCGGCAGCCAGAACTTGAGCAACACCTACAAGTAAACTTGTTTTTGAACAGGATTCAATTATAGGCACGCTGCTCGAACAAAACTGTATACGTCGGGTATAAAGAGTCGACAGCTTGCTCGCACTGGCAACTATCTTAGGACTTCGCCTCGCGACCCTCTTATAGACCGAGACGATCTCCGCTATTGTGGTCGGTTTTTCTGAAGCGATTATTTTCGTAAAAACTCCCGGTTTTTCTTTTAACGTACATAAAGCTACCACTATCATGGTGGCGGCATCATCAGCTGCGATGTAATCACGAATAGTGTCGAGTGGGACATAAATATGGACAGCCTGGTTCCGTATAATGCAACGTGCAATATGGGCGAGGAGACCCTGCCGTTTGCCTGTCGCCTGACCGGGACCATATAAGGTAGAGATCCGTGCACATAATACGCTTACCTTGCCTTTATTTTTCACGAATGTATCTAGTAGGTCTTCCTGCCTGAGCTTTTCATTCGCATAATCAGTTGTCGGTGCGACAGGCGTATTCTCGGTAATAATATCTTCAGTTGAACCTGCATAGATAGCACCAGCAGAACTGGCAAAAGCGACACCCCCACTCTCCATAGCAAGGTCCTGTTCAGTCGTGATGAAATCAAGGACAGCTGATAACGTTCGAGTCTCGGTATTAAGCTCTACCTCCGTACTACTCATCGTTCCTACACCAGCCGCCCAATAGATCTGCCATCTGTTCCCGCTTCCCACAAAAGCCGAAAATGCCTTAACAGCTGCCTCTAACTGGGCGATAACGCCTTCGCTCTCCCAGCAGAAACGCTCATCAGGCTCAAATACACGGATCCCCCTGCGACGTAAGACTCGTTGCAATGCCGAACCCAATAAACCATTACCCCCTATGACCCATGCAGTGATCATTTATTTATTTCCGGTCGTGTAGGTTTCGTACTAACGACATACAGAGGCTTGCCCATGACGATCCCCATGGTCACCGCAAGATACTCCGCTATCACACCAAGAGATGTTAATGTAGCACCAGAGAAAAAAGAAACGACTATCACTAACGAGGCCCAGCCCTGAACTGGACTATCGAGGATAAATTTTCCATAGAGAGCGTAAACAGTAATAGCCATCGCCAGTATCATTGAACAAAAGCCCATGATAGTAATCAACCTTAGAGGACGCGTCCCCGTAGTGAGTATCAGGTTCCAGAAATGGCCAAATAGTTTGGAATACGAATAACCTGAAGGCCGGTCCATCTCATTCCTCAGTTGCAATGGACAATGGCCGATGCGTCCGACCATCCAGTAAAGGCCAACATCGAGGTATACACCGCTTCCACAGTATGCCGCAAGAGTACGCGCAACCTCACCATCGATTAAACGGTAACTGTTAAACCTCCCCATCGGGCTGTTATGTAGTAATTTGATGGTGATCTTCTTGGCTGCCCTGCTCAGTGTATTTCGTAACCAACCATGTGAAGGAAGATTTGTCGGTTGGGCGTAGACCAGTTGGAGTGATTCATTTAGCGCACTATCAAGTAGACGACCGATATCAGCCGGGTCCTGTTGGCCATCTTCATCAAGCGTGACGACCCAGTCACCTGTCGCACTGGCCATGCCCGCCATTGTCGCTGCATGTTGACCATAATTTCGGGACAACCACACTAACTGAACAAATGGATACAACTCTCCCATCCTCTGCATTACAAGATCAGAGCGATCAGGACCACAATCGTGCACCAGTATCACTTCACAGACCACGTAAGAAGCTCCATCAGGTGTCGACCGCATCTGAGTAAGGGGCTCTATCTCTTCAATTAATGTAGGGAGTGTCTTCTCTCCGCCATACACGGGAATAACGAGAGAAACTCGCTGAGGTGAAGAAGTATTCATGATGCATAGTACCTCATAGTAACCTGTCTAATGTAGTAGGGTATCATTTTCTAACCACAGCCAGGACTGAAACACCGAAGGGCAGGTTTAAAAATTTGAGCAGATATTTTTCAAGACCGAATATTCTTCCCAGTATGAAATTT
>DROB01000037.1 GCA_011321985.1 Gammaproteobacteria bacterium
AACCAGGTACTGATCATGAAGCTGAATGCCTGGCTGGCAGCACATGATATGGATAAGCAGCCAGATATTGAGGGTGAGCATCCCACCCGACTAGGTGTGGGTGTGTACTATTTTGAAGATACCCGCAAAGTGAATGAAACGGACAAGGAAACATGAAGAAATATCTGAACAAACAGATCATTCTGGTTGCTACTGCACTACAGTTTATTGTACTACTGCTTACTACATTACTACTGTTATCTGCCTGTAATAACGCCAGTGTTACCGTGGCTAATGGGGGTGTTACAGGAACAGGGATCACCATGGGTCGTATTACCAACTTTGGCAGCGTATTCGTGAACGGTGTACGTTTTGATGTGGATACCGCTGAATTCTTGCGGAACGACCAGCCCGCCACACAGGGACAGGCTGATTTTAGTGTGGGTGAGTTTGTTGTCATTAAAGGCAGTATCGGAGCGGATAGCAGTGAAGGTGTTGCCATACAGGTGGCTTATAGCGATGCACTGAATGGTGAGATCACACGCGCCAGTACCGATGGACAGTCCCTGGAAGTATTAGGACAACTGGTACATACCGATGCTCTAACCGTGTTTCATGGCTTTACGGATCTCACGGAGCTGGATGCCGGGAATCTGCTTGAAGTATCAGGGGTATTGGGCACTAATGGACATATTGTCGCCACGCTGATCAAAAAGGGAGCGTTACAGTTTGATTCAGGCGTGTCACGTAACCGTCTGCGTGGGCGTATTGCCAATATTGATACAGACCAGCAACAGTTTGAGCTGGGTGGCTTGCTTATCGACTATGCGAGTGCGGATCTGCTGAATTATGAAGGCCATGAAATTCATAATGACCAGTATATTGAGGTTGCTAGTGATACGGCTGTTACAAACTACCAACTCACCGCCTCTACAGTCAAATTCATCAACGAAACACATGATTTATCAGATCATCACTCTGCTAATATTGAAGGGTTGGTTAACCAATTTACCTCAATCAGTAATTTTCAGGTCAATGGCTTGCTGGTGACCACGACACCCACAACACGCTATCAAAATGGTAACGTCAACCGTATTACGGAAAATGCCTATCTCCGACTGACCGGTGCGATACATGAATCAGGGGTACTGGTTGCGGACAGGATCACTTTTCAAAGCCCGCAGAGTGTGATTGAGCAGGAAGGTGTGGTGCTATCGGTTGATCTGGAGAACAGCGAAGTTCGCATTTCAAACCGTACGATTGTGGTCAATACATCCACACTGATGATTGATGAAAATAATCATAGTGCATTGCCCTTCACTCTGGCCGACTTACAGGCTGGAGACAGGATAAAGGTCAGCGGTATTGCCCTGAACGACGGCAAGCTACTGGCTTACCGGCTGGAGAAAAAAGCTTTGCACCATAACTGACTGCAATACAGAGCATAAATTTAGGGGCTGAAGTGACCCGGTGCGGCAACACCGGGTCAGCAAACTGCTTACCAGACAGGTAAACAACTTGGCATGTGCAGTATAACACTTTTCAATGCCTCAAATGAGATCATCAAGCCAACATTATAAGGAGGTACACACACAGACATTTACATAAACGAAGGTAAACACACGAACAAAAAAACCCGGTGCGGCAACACCGGACAGATAAACAATTTGGCAACTTTTAGGAAATAAACTATGACATTTAATACATTACTCAAGTCCCTGACGCTGGCAGGGGTGCTTGCAACACTGACCGCTTGTGGCGGTTCATCCAGCAACAGCACACAGACACCTGCTAGCACCACCGGGAAGCTAACCACATTTTACGGTGATATCACAAACCAGCGTATCGTCGGTATTGACGTGGAAAGCATGACGCTGACCAGTGACACCCCTACGAATGGTCTAAAGCCGTATACAGTAGGTCGGGCAGATGGTCGCAATGGTACGCTTAACAAGCTGTACGGAGTGACTCGCAATTCACCGTGGCTGGAAATCATTGATATGACCACGCGCGAAATTACCGGCACTATTCAACTGCAACATACACCGCGTTCCTGCGCCTATAACGAAATTTTGGGGCTGCAACTGGTGAGTGGTGTGGATAAACCCATGGCTTCCCTGATTGATCCACAAACGGATGAAGTAGTAGCGACGGTGGGCAGAGACGCACTGGTTACACCGACGGATTTCGGTGGTTCAAATGCAACCGGACACCCTGTCTGGCTGACCGCTGATATTTTCGCCATACTGGATCGGGAAGTTCGCAAGATAGATGTGTACAAGGTATCCCGGGTTAATGGTGTCTGGGAGGCTAACTTACTGGATTCACTGGATACGCCAACCTCTGCTCATCACTTCATTGGTAAAGGCTTTGATGGTATGGATACAGGTATTTCACTGACAGACACGCCAACGGATACATTCTATGTGGTGGCAGAAGGTTCTCCTGCCGACAATATCCCGCCCGCCATTCTGGAGCTAAAACTTGCGAATGACCAGCTATCCATCAGCAGATCAGTGAGTTTTGATCACGCTGCAACCCAGGCTGCCCACGATGATCCCAATCATAATCCTGCCCAGGAAACGGATGTTATTACTGGCGGACACCACGCAACCTTACACCCCAATGGCAGGGATCTTTATGTCGGTTCAAAGGCCGGTGAGTTGCTGATTATTGATACTCAGATCATGCAAATCACACAGGCTATAAAAACAGGAGAGGGTAGTGGTCATACTACATTTGTACCACAACGTAATCTGGCGATTGTCACCAACCACGGAGCATCGTTTATTTCAATTATTGATACAGCCAGCAGACGCAAAATCAAGGATCTAACCATCAGCGGTCCTTCTATCAATAATGTCATTATGCAATCACATACCAGTTTCACCGATGCCAATGGTGACTTCTTTTATGCCTTTGCTTCAAATAATGGCATCTTTTACGAGGTAGATCTGTCGACATTGAGTGTATCGCGTACTCTGGATACGGGAGGTACTCCGGTACAGGGCTGCTTTACTTATTTGCAATAAGAGAAAGCCATAACTGAAACCCTGTCAGCGTATTTGACAGGGTTTCAGCTACAGAAAAGACTGAGGATCACATGAGGTTAATCCGGTCTCTTTCGCCTTCCAGTTTTAGTCGGTGACATCGCTAATATCAAAGGGGCAGACTCAATGCCGGCAAGTTAAGCCATAACTCTAGTACTCCATTAGTATTAATCTTTATACGTAGAGCTTCAACGTTTGCAACGACACCAGGTACAGTCACAGTTTTTGCTAAGATCAAGCAAAGGCTTCACACTTCGAGATACGATTAACATGTACCAGACCCGTTTCCACCAGCATGGTGCATAAGCCCGTTGTAACCATTTGCGTACATCACGATTGGGAGGAAAATGCTTTAGCGTCTTGCTATACCCCCGATTACCCAGCTTTTCATAAAACCAGCGATTAGTCGCAGCACTTTGATAATGTGGTTTTAATCTTTTTTTGATGATGGTTTCGTATTGCCGAAGATCTCCACTAGCCATTGCGTTACCCGCAGCGACACCCGACACCACTGCCCAGCGAATCCCAAAACCAAATAAAGGGTCTTGAAAACCAGCTACTTCACCTGCATAAAGAGTACTGAGTTTCTTCACTTTTTTAGGTAAAGCAGAATTGCCTACACCACCAAACCGGTGTGGATTTTTCATGCGAAGCCCTACCGATGTCTGAAAAAAATCAACACACTGCTCTAAATAGTTGCGCTCACCATGAAAACCACGAAACATACAACTGGATAATGTACCTCGCCCCTGATGAATGAGCAGGTAAGCGTAACCTTTAGGCGCTAAATCATCAGAGACAACAGCATACATCCCATCAGCCATATCAGTATCAAACAAATAACCTGATGCAAGAATATCAGCCCGGTGTGGACCTTCGGTTACAATCCCTCCTTCGGGTAATTTGGATATGCGTGTCTTAAAACGAATCTCAACACCTGCTTTTAAAGCTTGTTGTTTAAGCGCGTAGTCAAAGCTCCCTTTTTCCTTACCCCGGTGTAGCAGATAAAACAGAGGGGCTTGTGAACGAAATATACGTTCTGTTCCAGCAGGATCAAAACAAACAACTTCATTGATTGGGTGGTAATCAAAATCGATCTGAATACCCAGTTCAGTCAGTTCTTCAAGCACATCTTTTTGTATTGTCCAGTTTTCCAGCCCCTGAAAATCACCATGAAACCGTTTACCAACATCATCCCGTCGTTCACAGATAACGGCACGATACCCCTTTGAAGTTATCGCAAGTGCTGCCGCAATTCCGGCAGGACCTGCACCTGAAATTTTAATGGGTGACGAACTGTTCATTATCTTTATCGTTCCGGTCAGTGTAAGAGTGAACCCACCTGTCAACTATACAAGTAGTCACAGAGTGTAGTAGATGCAGTGGATTAACCATGATTATTTATTTTGCACCCTTTTTAAAGAATCATCTCAACGTCAAAAGGTAAGCGTTCACGCGTAGTATCAGCGACTTACGAATCAATAATTTACAAATTCGCTCGTAAACTATTGATAAAACTTTTTTTG
>DROB01000038.1 GCA_011321985.1 Gammaproteobacteria bacterium
ATATCCCGCTGGACCATCTGCGTCTGGAAAAAGGAACATCTCTGAAGTTGGGTACTTTTAAATATGGAGATATCTCGTTGACAGACACACCGATATATCTGGTCGGTGATGTTAATAAGAGCAAGGATAACTGGGAATTTGATGGCGGATTACGATCAGATCGGCTCTCCCTCATGCAGCAATCACAGACCTTCCGTGTGAAAGATATCGCAGCACATCTGACTATCGATGCAGAGGCCCTGACCATCAATGGCGGTTTTTCGCCTGATCCATTGCCGGGGAAGTTTGATTTTTCGATCAGACATTCCCTGAACACTGCCTCCGGACAGCTCAGGGTAAGGCAGAAAGATCCCGTCGACCTGACAGCAGATAACGATAAGCTGAGCCAGCTCCTGACACCCTGGCCTTACCCGTTTGATCTGCTCACAGGATCGATCTCCCTTGAGTCTGATGCCAGCTGGTCAAAAAATAAAAGCTTTAGCCTGTCGGTCGAGATGAAACTTGATGAGGGTGGTGGCCATATCGATGAGCTTTTGTTTTCTGGACTGTCTTTTGAGCACAGGCTGCTCATCCTGCCGGTTCTCAGCTCGACCCAGCCGGGTGAAGTGCGGCTGGCACATATAGACAGTGGTGTCGATGTAGACAATATAGGGATGGACCTCGCCATCCACTCACCAGGCACTGATGCCAGACCAGAACTGGTCGTAACAAACCTGCACGGTGAGATATTAAATGGTAGCTTTGGCAGCGACCGGCTGATCTATGATCTTAACCGCAGCAACAATGCATTCCGGATCACGGCGACCGATATCGATCTGGCTGAGATTGTTAAAACCCAGCAATTGAATGACATCGAGGTGACCGGTAAAATATCAGGTAGCATTCCCGTAGAGATCAATAAAAAAGGGTTGTCCATCAAAAACGGCAGCTTTATCAACAGTATTAAAAATGGCACCATCCGGTATGATCCGGCGACCGGAACCGAACAGCTGAAGCAGAACCCTCTCACCGGTGTCGCACTGGAAGCACTGAAAGATTTTCGCTACACTTATCTGTCAGCTGGTGTAAACTTTGACCCGGACGGTACGCTTGCAGTAAACCTGCAGCTGAAAGGTGTCAGTCCTGAGCTTGATACAGATCGCCCTGTACACCTGAATATAAATACCGAACAAGACCTGTTGTCGTTACTCAAAAGTTTGCGTTATGCGCAGGGTATCAGTGAGAAGATAGACAGCAGAGTACGTCGACAGTACGAAAAAACACATTAGACGTTTCAGGCTGACGCTAATCGAACGGAAATTATTATGCAGAAAAAAATTTTGATATTATCCATGGTCGCCTTCATCATGAGCTGTGCTCCAACAGTAAAAATAGAAGCACCTGAGAAACCGATCACCATCAACCTCAATGTGAAAATCGAACATGAGATACGCGTCAAAGTCGATAAAGAACTAGAAGACGTATTTAATAATGACAGTGGATTGTTCTAAAGGAGACTGCCAGAATGAAAAAAATAATCATCACCCTCATATTGTCTATGCTGTTCCTTGCCCAGACGGCTTACTCCCTTGATCTACAATCAGCCAAGGGCCAGGGCTTGCTCGGTGAGACCGCCAGTGGTTATCTCGGAGTGGTGAAATCAGCAACACCCGAGACCAGTGCATTGATGCAAAGTATCAACGCTAAACGTAAGCAGAAGTATATCGAGATCGCTACCCGCAATAAAACCTCACTGCAGACTATTGAGAAGCTGGCGGGCGAAAAAGCCATGGCGAAGTCAAAACCAGGTAGCTATATCAATAAGGGTAGTGGCTGGCAGAAAAAATAAATAACCGCCTGGCCAGGAGGCTCAGGTTCGTTTCCATGCGCCTGCGTGGAAGTGTCGGCATATGTCTGTGAAATTAAAAAATACTGAGGTCCTGATCATAGGGGCCAGTGCCTCCGGACTGATGTGTGCCATCGAAGCGGGTAGACGTGGTCGCAGAGTCATCGTACTCGACCACGCTAATAAAGCCGGTAAAAAGATACTCATGTCCGGTGGTGGACGTTGTAATTTCACCAATACCGATATCGATGCCAGTAACTTCATCTCGCACAATCCCCATTTCTGTAAATCGGCATTAAGCCGGTATACACAGTGGGATTTTATCGCCATGGTAAAAGAACATCATATCGCCTACCATGAGCGTGAACTGGGTAAACTGTTCTGCGATGATAGCGCTAGAGATATCCTTGATATGTTGCTCGATGAATGTGAAAAAGCCAATGTCAGGATATCACTCGGTTGTACTATCCAGAACGTCGAGAAAGATGATGATGGCTCATTCATAACAGTAACATCTTCAGGGAGATACCGATCAGCAGCATTGGTCATCGCCAGTGGCGGTCTCTCTATCCCCAGGATGTGTGCGAGCCCTCTGGGTTACCAGATCGCAGAACAGTTCGATCACCATATATGGCCGACGACAGCTGGGCTGGTACCACTGACCCTACAGAAACATGACAAAGAAAAATTTGAACCGCTCTCTGGCATCTCTGTAGAGAGTGATGTCAGTAACGAGAGGATGGTATTTAATAAAGAAAACATCCTGTTCACCCATCGAGGTCTAAGTGGCCCGGCTATCTTGCAGATATCATCCTACTGGCAGCCGGGTGAATCTATCGAGATAGATCTGCTACCTTCAATTAATATCGAAGACTATCTGAAGGCACGTCAGTCAGAACAACCCAATACCCGATTGAAAACTTTTTTAGCTGAATTTCTGCCCCGACGTCTGGTCTCTGCCTGGTTCGAAGACGAACTTATCGACAAACCCTTGCAGGAGCTGTCACAGCGTCGTATCGGTGATATCGCTGATCAGTTACACCGGTGGAAGATCAAACCTAACGGGACAGAAGGCTACCGTACTGCAGAAGTGACGTTGGGTGGTATCGATTGCGATGAGTTATCATCCAAGACCATGGAATCAAAAAAAGTACCAGGCCTCTACTTTATCGGGGAGGTCATCGATGTGACGGGCTGGCTCGGAGGTTATAATTTCCAGTGGGCCTGGTCATCGGGCTGGTGTGCAGGACGGGTTGTTTAACGGTCCTTCATGACCGGTTGAGACCACCGTCGGAAGCTGCCTTCTAATTTCGTACAACGACAGCCATCATTTACTGCCAAATCTGTCAGCCATGATATCAACGATAGCTCTGATGAATTCGATAAATTCATCAACACCGGCCTGATCTTCATTTCTTCGACATTCATTCATCGCCGAGATACTGAGATTGATAGCAGCATGAAAGTTGCCTTTATCGATATGAGTCTGAATATTTTCTTTTTCGGTTTCGATGTTCATATGAGACAACACTCGTGCGGCTACGGTCCTGCCCCTGTTAGTCGATACTATCTATGATCGCATTAAATGTCGCGCTGGGCCGCATCACTGCCGATACCCGTGCCCTGTCCATACGATAATAACCGCCAAGGTCAGTCGCACTGCCCTGCACTGCATTTAACTCGTTAACAATCTTGTCTTCATTCTCGATTAATTGCCGTGCTATCGGTGAAAATTTTTCTTTTAACGATGGGTCCTTGTCCTGTTCTGCCAGTGCCTGTATCCAGTACATGGCGAGGTAGAAATGGCTGCCTCGTGTATCCAGCTCACCGACTTTTCGCGATGGTGATTTATTGTTGCGCAAGAACTGACTGTTGGCCTGATCCAGTGCATCCGCCAGCACCTGCGCTTCTTCGTTCTGCGTTTTCTGTGCCAGATCTTCGATGGATACCGCAAGAGCCAGAAACTCACCCAGCGAATCCCAACGTAGATGATTCTCTTCCAGTAACTGCTGTACATGTTTCGGTGCAGAACCGCCGGCACCGGTCTCGAACAGGCCACCACCTGCGAGTAACGGCACGATCGATAACATTTTTGCACTGGTACCTAGCTCTAATATCGGGAAGAGATCTGTCAGGTAATCACGCAATACATTACCGGTAACAGAGATCGTATTATCACCCGCCCTTACCCGGTCCAGTGTATATCGGATAGCTTCGACCGGTGCCATGATCTGTATATCGAGGCCATCGGTATCGTGATCTTTTAGGTAGCTCTCGACTTTACTGATGAGATTAGCATCATGTGCACGGTTTTTATCCAGCCAGAAAACAGCCGGTTGTCCGGTTGCCCTCGCCCGGTTAACTGCCAGTTTTACCCAGTCCCGTATCGGCAGATCTTTGGCCTGGCACATACGCCAGATATCGCCTTTTTCGACCTTATGTTCCATCAGGATATTGCCGGTCGCGTCGCTTACGCGCACTGTACCATTAGCCGGGATCTGAAAAGTCTTGTCGTGTGAGCCATATTCTTCAGCTTTTTGTGCCATCAGGCCGACATTGCTGACATTTCCCATGGTGGTGACATCGAAGGCACCGTGTTTCTGACAGAACGCGATAGTCTCCTGATAGATGCCCGCATAACAGCGGTCAGGGATCATCGCCTTGGTGTCTTTTAA
Organism: Gammaproteobacteria bacterium; assembly: GCA_011321985.1. GTDB lineage: Bacteria > Pseudomonadota > Gammaproteobacteria > SZUA-229 > SZUA-229. The sequence continues at coordinate 4,501 of DROB01000038.1, forward strand.
TTTACCATCAGGTCCCCACATCTGCCCTGAGGAGCGGATAGCGGCAGGCATCGACGCATCGACGATCACATCGCTGGGTACGTGCAGATTGGTGATACCCCTGTCTGAATCAACCATCGCCAATTCCGGGCGTGACTGATAGACCGCCTGGATATCCGCCTCGATCTCAGCGCGTTGCGCATCAGGAAGCTCGGTGATCTTGGCGTACACATCACCCAGGCCGTTACGCGTATCTATGCCCAGTTCATCAAAGCTGGCGGCGTGTTTTTCGAATACATCTTTATAATAAACATCGACAGCATGACCGAACATGATCGGGTCAGAAACCTTCATCATGGTGGCTTTCAGGTGCAGTGAGAGCAGCACATCCTGCTTTTTAGCATCCTGCGCGGCCTCTTCATAGAAGGCACACAACGCCTTGCAGTTCATCACCGCAGCATCGATGACCTCACCCGCCAGCACCGGTGTAGAGGCTTTCAGTGTCTGACTGTCACCGGTATCGGTGGTCAATTCTATCTTTACATCATCATCAGCGTCGATGATGACCGATTGTTCACTGGAATAGAAATCCCCATCATGCATCGAAGCGACGTGGGTCCTGGAGTTCGATGACCACTCACCCATGCGGTGCGGGTGTTTCTGTGCATATTCTTTCACCGGTCCGGCTACCCGGCGATCCGAGTTGCCTTCACGTAATACCGGGTTAACCGCACTGCCCAATACTTTGGCATAACGTGCCTTTATCGCCTGTTCGGCTTCATCCTGCGGATCTTCCGGAAAATCAGGAATAGCGTAGCCCTGTGATTGCAACTCCTTGATGGCAGCATGCAATTGTGGCACAGAAGCGCTGATATTGGGTAATTTGATGATATTGGCCTCGGGTTTTTTAGCCAGCTCACCTAACTCGGCCAGTGCATCACTCTGTTTTTGATCATCCTTCAAATCATCCGGAAAATTCGCGATGATGCGGCCCGCTAGAGAGATATCACGTGTTTCGACATTGATTCCCGCAGTTTTTGTGCATGCCTGTACCACAGGCAGAAATGAATAGGTAGCCAGTACTGGCGCTTCGTCCGTTTCGGTATAGATGATTTTTGACATGGGTATCCCGGAATAATCTTTATGATAAAAAACCATGCATTATACCAGAATGCCTGCCCCGGATACGGTGTCAGATGGTGCTTAATCGGATGTCAGTAATCGTAGAAAAGAGGCTAAAACGAGTCCGAAACTGATGAGCAAAAACAGCACGGACATCACCATCAGGGCCTCTGCCATGGTGATACCAAAGATCAGCTCTGGTGTATAGCCACAGGAGGTTTCTACACGGTATAACCAGGGTAATACCTGTTCGAGGGGTAACCAGGCGGGTAACCCCAGTTCGAAACCACAATCGGCAAAGACAAAACCCCGTTCGGTACCCAGCAACATATAACTACGCTCGACCATTGCGATGGCGATCGCAGCCACGGATAGATGGACCAGAGCCAGCCACCGACTATGCCGCAGGAGCAGACCGGCGATAGAGACGATGATCAACAAAGAGATCAACAGGCGTATCTGTATGCAGATGAGACAGGGAAGTTCTTCCAGCATGTGCTGAAAATAGAGTGCGGTGGCCAGTAAAATCAGCCCGATAATAATATACGATAACCAGTAGATGCGTTTCAGGGGAAATGTATTGAGTTGTGTGATGCGTTTTTTGATCATGGTTAGGAAACTTATCATAAGCGGGCGCGACATCCATGATAAATTTCATGTATTATTTACTATCGATACGAAATAAATGAATCTCAGAGGTGGAATTATGCGTTATACAGACGAGCAGATGGCTGAAATGGATATACTGATCCGCTACAACCTGCAGTCCACGCAGCAGGGCATCAAGGTTCATTCGAGAGCAAACAGAGAGCAGATCGAAGCGGTACAACGCCTGTTTGATAAAGGCCTGGTCACCGCTGTCGATGGCGGTTATCTCACCGATCTTGGCAGACGGGCGGCGGAACATGCCCAGGCCCTGCTGCTGATGTTGTCGCCTCATGAACAGAGCATGGCGAGTTAGTAGCGTATTATTTTATCTGAGAGATTGTAAAAAACCTTGCGCTGCAGCCTCTGTGGTTGCTCCCGATGCAGGTATTCTTGAATCGGCAATCGCGGTTTGTATCAGTGTACAGGATATCCGTGTGTCATCTGTCTGCGGAATTATTTCTGTAGATCATATGTTCTCCCCAGTTCCAGGTCTTCTCGATCGTTTTCCCACTCAGAGGAAAAAACCTTACCGTCATCTCGGGCAATGACAGGATGGCGCAGCTGTGGTTAAAGACAGAACTGCCGGGATTGATGACGAAGCTATCGCCGATGTGCTCCGCAAACACCTGGTGGGTATGACCGACGACCAGAACATCGTAGTCAAAGGGCTGCAGTTTCTGTCTCCACAACGCGAGATTAGCGGGTTGTACGATACCCTGCTTATCTAACAGCTTGATACCACCATGATAACCATCCGGGGGTTGTGCATGCACCATGAACAGCTTTTTCCCTTCGATGATGGTCTCGTACGAGCGGGGTAATTGCTTGAGAAAGCGAAGTGCATCCGTTTCAGGCACTGCTCCAGCATGATCGATGTATGACCGATCATGATTACCGGTCACGCTCTGGCAGTGACTTCCGATGAGCAGTTGTATGGTGGCATCCAGCTGCTCCATATAGCCCGCAATATCACCTGCACAGAGGATCTGCGTGACACCGGCTTCGGCAAATATAGACAGTGCTTCAGCGACGGGCTCGGGTGTTGCATGTACATCACTAATCAGACCAATCAGTGCCATCGTGCCTTCTCATTTTCGAATAATAGTCTCAGTGCTCATCCCGATGCTGTATCAGTGGGGTAGTTTATGTATATTTACCCATACGTTCGGTCACTCGCTTGATATAGTCACGCGTCTCGCGATAGGGTAAATGACGACGCAGATACTGGTAGACCTCTTCGGGCGAACGTTTGTTGATCTCTCGCAGGGCAGATTTTTTATAGTTAGCATAGCTACCGAAACGGCTGCGGCGATACTTCCCGGCAAATGTCCGGAAAACATTTCCTACCCCTGTGTTATAAGCCGCGATCGTGGCCAGCAGCCGTGATCGATCAGATTTTATACCCGCGAGATACTGCCCGTTCAGGCGGTACAGGTAGGCGGCACCGAGCCGGATATTATTTTCGGGGTCGTAGAGATAGGTATCGCTCACCACTCTGTCTTTTTTGTACAGATAACGGTATGCATCACGTGCACCACTGGTCGGCACCAGTTGCATCAGACCGAATGCCGGTGCGGTAGAACGTGCTGTCGGATTAAACATGCTCTCGGTTTCGATCACCGCAAACACCACAGCCGCAGGCATACGATGTTTTGTCGCATATTTATTGACCAGGGGCTGGTACTTGCTGGCCCGTATCCGTATATGGTCAGGTACCAGATTCAACTGCGCACTATAGACGATGCGGGTCTTTCCGTCTTTGCCACGCAGGGTTTTCCTGCTGGCATTTTTTGCCGCATCACGCGCCAGTGTTCGATAGTCAGCGTCGTCTGCGATATCACCGTCCGGTAGACTGATCTGTCCCTTCAGGACCGCAGCCTCTTCTGGCTGACAGACAGGGTGTTCGGCAAATTTCTGAATGGCGCGTTTATCGTCACCCAGTCTCATCGCTTTGAGCAACACCTTTTCCAGCTGTTTACGTCCCTGTGCATCATCGCTACGTTCCTTCTCAGGTAATGCGACATCAACATTGATCGTGCCTTTTTCAAAATCGACGATGCTGCGTTGATTGAGCTTGTCTATGTAGCTCACCCAGCGTTTTCGATCAGGGCCGATATTATCCCTGCCCCACACAGCCGAAGTTTTGCGCGTGTACTCTTTGAACGCGGCTTTTATCTCTGAGCGATACAGTTTAAATTCATCCTTGCCCTGTTGGAATGCGGCCTGATTCTGCTTCTTCCAGTCATCAAAACCTGTCTCCGTAAATGAGGCGGCAGGCAGGCTTGCCGGCATCCCGATAAGAAAACTCAGCAGCGCCAGCAACGGTGGTTTCGTCGGTAAACTATTCCAGAACATATCGTCTTCCTATGCCATTAAATTTAGTGAGCAGACAAAAAGGCCATCTGTTAGAACTACCTTCAATTTAAGCGCCATCTTAACGTATGATGGCTGATGGATTAAACATTCTCTTCAAGGCTTGACATAATTAGACAGTTGAATTATTTTAACGTTTGGCTATCAGACATCTGTCTGATTAAACCCAGTCCACAACGGAGTACCCGAATGAATAATGATGACCTGTTTTCACCCATGACATTAGGCGATCAAACCCTGAAGAATCGCATGGTGATGGCTCCCATGACCAGAAATCGTGCCGTTGAAG
>DROB01000039.1 GCA_011321985.1 Gammaproteobacteria bacterium
AGTGGAAAATAGCTATAACGGTGTCGAGGGATGGTCGGGTCCAGCGCATCACGCGCGATCAACGAAGGTTTGGTTACCCGTCCATCACCAGGCTCCAGCATCAAAAGATCATAATTAACTCCATCGACTGGGCTTTCTATCTCACTCGGAAATAAACGCACCACTGATTCACCCTCGACCTCTTCGACCAGCAATCGTGCCGGTGTCAATTCACAGTCGCCTCCAAAAACGATATAACGTACAGGTGATTCGGGTGTAGGTACAGAAAGTGACCAGACGAAACGCCGTGCTCGTTCGAGCTGTCTATCAAAATATCTGACCAGTAGCTGATAGTAGTCCTCACCTTTATTCTCGATGATCGAGTCACGTACCTGCGGATTAAAAATCGTCCACTCAAATCGACGCCAGGTCTCTGTATCAAAAAAATCCCGTTCCAGTGGCTTACCATCCAGGGTAATCATCGATAACAGGATCGGATGAGGAAATAACTGATAGGTACTCGGCCAGGTCAGCATGACATGGGGTGGAATTCGATTCAGTCCTATCTTGAGACCCTGCAATACTTCCACCATAGCACTTACTGAACCGAGGTTCGGTGTACCCAGAAGGATGACCTTATTGACCCGACTGAATCCGTAACCGCTGACCGGGAAGTCATTATCGTTCAACACATCTTCATGCCCATAACGAAGATAATAACGGGTAACCAGCCCTCCCATACTGTGCGCGACGATATCTACTTTCAGCTCGGGTGAAGCATAATCTTTCCTGATCTGTTCGATCAAATCATCCAGCCTGCCTGCTGTCTGAACATTATCTTCACGCCAGTCATAGACGAACAGATAATACTGACGTTTACCCGTCTGCTGTTTTTCACCGGGCGTACCCAGTGTATAGCCACCCACGTCTTCCAGAGTACGGATGATCGCGCCATAATAATCCTTGCCGACCACTTTGTCCGTTACTCCGGCGGGCCGCAGGACGGAAGGGGCTGGCCGTAACGTCTCGGCATCGATACTCAAACCGATATCTTCATAATCGCTGAATAAAATACGCCACAGGTTTCCAGGCCACAACTCTTCATCGTCCGCTTCATTATTCAGGCGCGAACCAAATGCACCATGGATCAGAATAACCGGTGGTTGTCGCTGGACAGGAAGATTGCCAGGACCATGTGACTGAAAACGACTGGGTAGATCGGACGTACTATACAGGCGTGACAGATCAGGTATAACACTATCGGAACAGGCACTGATGCTGGCTAAAGCAAATACCAATAATAAAGATCTGGTGTCATGTAACATGTTCGTCTTACCCTTCATCCTGCGGCTACTGCTTTAACCGATAACCTGTCTTGAACATCCACCATACGATAAACAGGCAGAGAGCAAGAAAAAACAACACCATGGCCAGGCTTAACCCGACACTGACATCTGCCACTTCAAAAAAACTCCAGCGAAAACCACTGATCAGATAGACCACCGGGTTGAACAGAGTAATAGTCTGCCAGGCAGGCGGTAACATACTGACCGAATAGAAGCTACCACCGAGAAAGACCAGCGGCGTGATAACCAGCATGGGAATAAGCTGCAACTTTTCAAAATTATCTGCCCACAGACCAATGATAAATCCGAACAGGCTGAAAGTGATACAGGTGAGCAATAGAAAACTCAACATCCATATCGGGTGTGCGATCTCCAGCGGTACGAAAAAACCTGCTGTACCCAGGATGACAAAACCGATAATGACTGACTTGCTCGCCGCAGCACCGACATATCCGATAAGAATCTCTATAAAGGATATCGGTGCCGACATCACCTCATAGACCGTGCCAGTAAATTTTGGGAAGAAGATACCGAAAGAAGCATTAGCAATACTCTGTGTCAATAGTGCCAGCATCATCAATCCAGGTACGATAAACGTACCATAGGGTACACCTTCGATCTCCTGAATACGCGAGCCTATCGCTGAACCGAATACGACAAAATACAGTGCTGTGGATATGACGGGCGAGATAAAACTCTGCAACATGGTCTCCCATGCACGTAACATCTCGTATCTATAGATAACCTTTATCGCCTGAACATTGATACTCATTATCATTTCCTGACCAGATTGACAAAAATTTCTTCCAGTGATGTCTGCGTGGTATTGATGTCTTTCAATAACAGACCTGCTCCTCTGAGACTGTCGAGCAAAGGCGTGATAGTCGTATGTGGATTGAGTGGATCATAGGTATAGGTCATACACCTGCCATCATCCGAAAGATCCAGTGCCCAGACAGACAATGATTCAGGAATCACAGAAATAGTCTCTTCAAGCTCGATGGTCATCTGTTTCTTTCCCAGCTGATGCATGATGTCCTGTTTATTATCGATCAACAATAATTCACCATTACTGATGACACCCACCCGGTCAGCGATCTCTTCTGCTTCTTCTATATAGTGTGTAGTAAGAATAATAGTAACACCGGATTCACGTAGTTTCTTTACCAGTGCCCACATATCTTTACGTAGTTCGACATCGACACCCGCGGTGGGTTCATCCAGAAACAGGATATCGGGTTCATGTGCCAGTGCCTTTCCGATAAGGACGCGACGTTTCATACCACCTGATAGTGAGAGGATCTCATTGTTTCTTTTATCCCAGAGTGACAGGTCTCTGAGTAACTGTTCGAGGTAAACAGGGTCTGGCTTTTTACCAAACAGCCCGCGACTAAAAGCAAGCGTATTGATCACTTTATCAAACGCACCCAGGGTGAGTTCCTGAGGGACCAGGCCAATCATACTTCGGGTCATACGAAAATCGATCACATTATCAAATCCATCCACGATGACAGTCCCCGAACTCGCATTAACCAGCCCACAGATAATCGAGATCAATGTGGTCTTGCCTGCACCGTTTGGACCGAGTAATGCCAGGATTTCACCCCGTTCGATATCCAGACTCAGATTTTTTAGCGCCTGATGTCCATCGGCATAGGTTTTGGATAGATCAGAAATTGAAACCACGGGTTGCATAGTATTTGAAGTACCGGTTCTGGATGGTCATTGCCTGTAAGGCACCGCAGAATACATTCCGCTCCTACAGATGTGAACCTGCCTGTAGGAGCGGTTTGCAAACCACGATTGCCTGCAGAAATAATTTATCGTCACATTGAAACACCCTTATTCTCACAGGGTAAAATCCAGCTCCTCACTGTCTCTCTCGACAACCTCCATATCATAACTGGCATGGTGCAGTTTCAAAACCTGATGCAGCTCTTTCAACAGTAACCCGGTATCGATACCGGCTGTTTTAAACTTGAGGACGACAGCCATATCCATCTCGGTATTTGCCAGCAAGTCTACTTTATACCCTTTCCCTGATGCTAACAGCGACTGTATCTCACTCCAGTCTGAAATACGCTGATCAGGATCTTTGATCAATGCCCGATTTATAAATTCAGCCAGACCTTCTGGTACATCAGGCACCAGAGTTCTTATATCTTTTGCTTCCTCATTGATTGTCTTCTGCATGATGCCGAGCATACTCGGTGCCCTGAATGGTGTCTTACCGGTCAGCATGGCATAGGCGGTTACCGCCAGAGCATAGATATCGATGCGATAATCAAACGTTTTTTTCTGTAACACTTCTGGCGCTGTGTACAGGATAGTGCCTTCGAAGTTTTTGTTGCACTGTTCACTGGTGGTAGCGATACCAAAATCCATCAGTTTCACATTACCCTGATAATCAAGCACGATATTGGCTGGTTTGATATCACGATGTATGATACCACCATTGTGCCTGTTACCCGCATATTCCAGAGCCTGCGCCAGTTGGCTGATTATGTCACAGGTCTGTTTACCACTGAAAACACCCTGCTCCTGCAGATAATATTTAAGATCATAACCGTCGAGCTTCTCCATGACGATAAACGATGTCGAATAATCATCGATGGTTTCTATCACGTGCAAAATATTCGGGTGGGTCAGCTTAGCGATAGTAACCGCTTCCTGTTTGAAACGTTTCTTGAAATCGGCCCTCGAAGCGATCTCATACTTCAGCATCTTGATCGCAACCTCACGACCCAGCACCGTATCTTTCGCATTGTAGACGACCGACATACCGCCTTCGCCCAATTGACTGAGTATCCTGTATTTACCCAGGCGATTGATACCATTGGCCCCGAACATCCGGCTTTTCATCAGATCCGTCATCACCGTCGCCAGTTCGGTGTGTTGTTCCATCAATATCTGAAAATCATCGCGATGCAGTGCCAGAGCTTCGGCATCTGTCTGCGCGATCACGTCCGCTTTGCTCGGTGTGCCGGATAACAGTGCTATCTCACCGAGCACATCACCTCTACCTAATTTGACATCCCTGTCTTCCAGACTGACCTTCACCTTACCCTGTTTGATGATCAACATGAATTCGCCAGCTTCATCTTTTCCTATCAGCTTTTCACCGGCTTCGTAACGATGCATACTCATACGCTCAGCGATATCGCCGATAATATGGTTATCCAGCTTTATGAATAACTTCACACCTGGAAGAAATACCAGTGCATCTTGCTGATCGATATTTATCTGTTTTAGCATAGGATCTTTTTCTTATTTATCGGGCAACTCTTTTATATAGATATCCTGCTTGCTATACGGTATCTCGATATTCTCACGCATGAAACACTTGTAGATATCTGTCAGCAAGATATCGATCACCCTGCCCCGCAGGGAAGGCTCCTCTACCCAGCACAATAGTTCAAAATCCAGACTCGAATTTCCCAGTGCACGAAAACGAACCCGTGATTCAGGCATATTACAGACCGATTCACAATCCTCTGCAATATGCATGAGTAATGCTCGCACCTGATCGATGTCTGAACCATAAGCGACACCGACCGGGATCTTGATCCGGTATTTCGGATACGGCCCACCCGACTCATTGACGATCTTGGAATTACCCATGATCGAATTCGGAATAGTCAGCTCCACATCACCGCGTGTCAGCATACGAGTACTACGGATACCAATCTTGGTAATCGCACCCCGCTCACCCGAATCCAGCACCACATAATCCCCGATCTTATATGGCATATCTGCCAGGATAAAAACACCCGAGAACAGATTTGCCAGCGTATCCTTTGCAGCAAAACCGACCGCGATACCAACGATACCAGCTGAGGCCAGCCAGGCAGTCATATCGATACTCCAGGTTTCAAAGATCAGATAGATCGCGATTGCGACGATGAGGATGATCGCCACATTTTCGAATAAAGGGACCGTCGCAGGTTGTAATATCTTCGGTCCTTTCGCCGCAGAAACCTGGCTACGCAACACCGCTTTCGATATACGAACCGTAAACACCATCCATACGAAAACACCGATAGACTGCAATATGGAGATCAATACACCTTGCAGACCATCAGACACCGACAATAGACGAACTGCCAGCGATAAGCCGATCATCAATACCGTATAACTGAGCGGTGTCTGTAGCGCGGTAAAAAGTGCATCATCGATGGTAGAGCGGGTCCGAGCCGACAGCTTCTTCAATAACCGGATGACACCACCCACGATAATACGAGAGAACAGGAAGGTAAGTACGACGACGATACCCGACTGCACATAGGGACTACCGGCGAACACATCGAGGATGGGGTTCAGGAGTTCTTGTAATTTATCCATGATATTGATACATCTACTGGTTTATATATTTGCCGAATGTGATGACTAAAAATAATCAGGTTATCGTAGCATCTTACAGCCCATGGGTCTCCTGCACCGTTAGCCAGGATACCGCACAAAAGTTCATGGGGCCTACCCTCAAATAACCGATATATTATCTACATCTAATCGCATCCTGAACCAGCCGAAGCCGCAAATTACCTGCACCATCGACCACAGCATCCCAGCCTTCTGCCAGCCAGGTAGTAGAACTGGCCTCGGTAATCAATGCCGGTCCTCTTATTTTCTGACCCGTTTCCAGCCCCATGCGGTCGATGAGAACAACAGGGGTTTTTCTATCGGGCATGTGCACAAATTTTTCTTCGAACGCTGCTATCGGTGACCACTGCGGCAGATCAAACGTCTGCTGACGCTCAACGACACGTACCCGAAGGTTGACCAGTTCGACATCGACATCCAGTCGATGCCCATAACTATCCGCGTGCTTTTTATGAAAGACCGATTCGATACCCTGTAAACCCTCCCAGGGAAGATCAAGTGCATGGCTTTGCCCTAGATAACGGACATCGGCTGTCAATCTTATCTGAACCTCCTTCTCTACACCGTCACTTTCCTCAGCATCCGACTGCGGATGACCGGATGAAGACCCCGTAGATAGCTCTTCTCCTGCCTGCTCGACCAGCTCGGAAAACAGTTGTTCGATATCACCGGCATCACACTCTTTCACTCGCCGGTTAATGGTACGCGAGCGTTCTCGACTGGCATCGGCAGCCAGCATACCCAGAGCAGATAATACACCCGCATCGACCGGAACCAGTGCTTCAGTCATCTCCAGTTCTTCTGCCAGTGCGCATACATGCAAACCTCCGGCACCACCGAAAGAGACCAGCGTGTAATCTTCAGGGTCTTCACCACGTTCGACAGACATGACGTGCAGAGCACGGACCATATGGTCATTGACAATATCGATGATACCCTGTGCTGCCTGTTCGACGGTAACGGTTTTTTCATCACTGGAAAGAGCACCGGCAATGCTCTGTACCGCTGTGATGGCGGCCGATTTATCCAGCTGCATATTGCCACCGAGAAAAGACTGCGGCAGTAATCGCCCTAGTACGACATTGGCATCGGTTACCGTCGGCAGCTTACCGCCTCTGCCATAACAGGCCGGGCCAGGATCCGCACCAGCAGATTCTGGCCCCACCAGCAATAAGCCCCCTGCATCAACGGCTGCGATAGAGCCACCTCCAGCACCGATGGTGTGCATATCGACCATCGGCACTGCCACCGGATATCCAGCGATTGTTGCACCCGTGGTAAAACCGATCTCTTTATCAATGATAGAGACATCGGTGGAGGTGCCGCCCATATCAAATGACAGTATCTTCGTTATACCCGAGGCAGCGGCAACAGTTTGTGCACCTCTGAGTCCACCCGCCGGTCCCGACAACAGTAGATTAGTCGGATAATGTCCAGCCTGACCTGCACTGGTGATCCCCCCCGAACTCTGCATGATAGAGAGCGAGCCACGCCGATCACCGAGTGATTGCTCCAGACGTTTAAGATAACCTTGCATCAGTGGCCCGACTACAGCATTCAACGTGGTGGTCATACCGCGTTCGAACTCCCGATATTCCGGCAGTACATCAGATGAACGACTGATAAAGCATGACTTTAACTTATGGTTATCGAGAATTGCCTGTTCGATTTTCAATTCTTCACTGTCATCAAAAAATGAAAACAGAAGGTTGATGGCGATGGCTTCGGGCTCCAGCTCTACCAGCTGCGTCATCAGCTCGGACACTGCTTTTTCATCAAGTTGTTGCAGGCATTCTCCCTTCGCACTCAGACGGGAATCCACTTCGACACATAATGCACGCTCTATGAGTGGTGGTTTTTTTACCGGTGTCAGATCGTATAACTCTTCACGCGCCTGCCGACCGATACTGAGCACATCCGCCAGGCCTCTGTTCGTGATATAGGCCGTACGTACACCTTTACCTTCGAGCACCGCGTTGGTCGCTACGGTTGAACCGTGGATGATGGTCAGATCTCTACTATCGATTTCCAGCTCAGCGATCCCCTGCAGGATCGCTTCTTCGGGAGCACCCGGGGTAGAGAGAACTTTATGGGTACGGACCGCTCTTGATACATCGTCAAACAGGATGAAATCAGTGAATGTACCGCCGGTATCGATGCCGAGGAATTTAGCCATACGATATTATAAAAGCTTTTAACCACTGAGACACGGAACAGGCAACGGTTTCCTCTTTTTTATCCGTACCATCAGTAAATCAACTTCTTTCAGCACTCTCATTGCCTCCGTGGTCCAATAAGCTGCTTTTTCCCCTTGCAAGCTAGCGTAAATCAGTAATAATAACGCCCCATGTCCTCTCTTATCTCAGTCAATCATCTCAGTCGTCACTATGGCGATTTCTGTGCTGTGAATGACATCAGCTTTGAATTAGCCGTGGGCGATATCCTGGGTTTTCTCGGTCCCAATGGTGCAGGCAAATCCTCGACCATGCAGATGCTGAGCGGTAATCTGGCACCGACATTGGGTGAGATCAGTATCAACGGTATCGACCTGCTGGAACAACCGAAACAGGCCAAGGCATCACTCGGCTACCTCCCGGAAACCCCACCTCTATATAAAGAGATGACGGTAACAGAATATCTGGATTTTTGTGGCCGACTCCACCGGATAAACAGGCAACAGCGACACAACATCTGTGACTCGGCGATAGAGCATTGCGGCCTGGGTCATGTCCAGCACCGATTGATCCAGAACCTTTCGAAAGGTTATCAGCAACGAGTGGGAATAGCCCAGGCCATCCTGCACTCTCCCCCGGTCATCATACTCGATGAACCGACGGTAGGGCTCGATCCGATCCAGATCCTGGAAATACGCGCTCTGATAAAAACGTTGGGTGAAAATCACGGTATCATCCTGTGCACACATATCTTACCCGAGGTACAGGCTGTATGTAATCGTGTACAGATCATCGATAAGGGTAGCCTGGTTTATAGCGCAGATATGGATGACATGTTAAACCGGCAGGCAACATGTTATGAGATCGTGTTATCACCGACGATAAAGCAGGTGGACATCTCAGGTGATGATATTTTTAAATCGGTAACGACGATGAGTGATAACCGTTTTCTGATAGAGAGTGATCTACCTGCAGAGGAAATCATCGAACATACGGTACGACAAAAATGGGGGTTAACCCATTTCTCCTCTCACCATACCTCACTGGAACAGATTTTTATCGATCTGACATTAACGGATGATAAAGCATCATGATCATGCTCATCGCCAAACGTGAATTTCGCAGCATGTTCCTGTCACCGATGGCCTGGGTGATACTGGCCATCATACAGGTCATCCTGGCGTGGTCATTTTTTTCTTCCATCGATGTGTTTTTCAATATCCAGGCTGAACTCACCACGCTAAAAAATGCACCCGGTGTAACCGATCTGGTCATCTCGCCACTATTCGAGGTTGCCAGTATCGTTTTACTGATGGTAACACCACTACTGAGTATGCGCCTGCTCAGTGAAGAGAAACGTAACAGAACCATCAGCCTGTTACTGAGTGCCCCTGTCAGTATCACCGAGATCGTTCTCGGAAAATATCTTGGCCTGCTATTTTTCATCACCACCCTTTTAGCCCTGATCTCTTTGATGCCCCTGTCGCTATCGATGGGGACCGAACTGGATTTTTACAAACTGAGTGCGGGCCTTACAGGTCTTTTTCTAATACTTGCTGCATTCAGTGCTGCAGGGCTTTACATGTCATCGCTCACAGATAACCCTGTCATTGCTGCCATCAGTACATTTGGCCTGCTGCTCTTGTTATGGATGATAAATATAAGTAACGCCTCAACGGCTGAAGGCAGTCATATTTTAAATTATCTTTCTCTTAACATGCATTTCTCCATGTTATTACGTGGTGTACTGGATACGCGCGATATCATTTACTTCCTGTTATTCATATCCGGTTTTATCGTATTGACGATCAGACAGCTAGAGACACAACGATTACAGTCATGATCTTATCGAAATCAAATAGCATGACCTGTCTCCGGTTAACAACACTGTGTACCCGATGAAACTATCCGATAAAACACGCTTGCAGCTAACCGTTCAGAAATTGATTTTTCTGTTGTTATTCATCTCATGTATCGGCATGCTCGCATGGCTCAGTGATCATTACAGTTACCAATTTGATCTGACAGCAAACAAACGACATTCGCTATCGGAGAGCAGCATCGACCTGCTCAACATCCTGGATAAAAAAGTTACGGTACACGCTTACACCACGGATGATATAACGAAAAAAGCGATCATCGAAATCATCAATCGCTATCAACAGGTTAAATCTGATTTTGATATCCGCCTGCTGAACCCGGATATCGATATCGAACAGGCGAGGCTGGACGGTATCGTGATGAACAAGCCTTATGCTTTTGTCATCTATTACAACGACCGCATGGAACCCATAAATTCATTGAGTGAACAGGCTATCAGCAATGCTCTACTCCGTTTGAATCGGAGAGATAATCAACAGCTGGTTTTTTTGACTGGTCATGGTGAACGTGAACTAGATGGTGATGACAATCGCTCATACTCAAAATTAAAACAACAACTGACGGATATGGGGTTCAACCTGCAGACCATCAACCTGCTGCAACAACCCCTGCCAGAGAATACCAAACTACTGGTCATCGCGGCACCTGATAAAGATTATCTCACCGGTGAATACGACACTATCGAGACCTATATCAACGATGGTGGCAACTTGTTATGGTTGGTCGACCCCGGTAGTTTACACGGCCTGGATAAACTTGCCGTCTCACTCGGCTTGCAACTGCAGGACGGTGTCATCGTCGACAATAACGAAAGCCTGAGAAAAACACTCAACATCCAGCACCCCGCCATCATACCGGTCACTGAATATTTTCCACACAGTATCACCAATACCATCCGGTATAACACCTTGTTCCCTATGGCGCGGGGTATCAGCCCATTAACAAAAGATAAAACGGTCAATCACTGGCAGGCCGAAGCCCTGTTCAGTTCTTTCGGTAAGAGCTGGAGCGAGACTGGCAGCCTGTCTGAAGATATGGTATTTGATTCCAGCGCAGGTGATGTAGCTGGTCCCATCACCATCGCCGTCGCACTGCACCGCACTACCGGGAATATCAAATCACAGAGAGTCGCCGTTATCGGTGACAGCGATTTCCTGTCTGACACCTACATAGGTGCCGGTGCCAATCTCAATCTTGGATTAAACTTCTTCAACTGGCTGATCGGTGATGATGATCTGATCTCTGTCGAGACCAAAGCCTCACCAGATACAAAACTGGAACTGAGTGAGACCCAGCTCGTCATCATTGGCTTTGGCTTTTTCCTGGTGATACCGCTGCTGTTATTGATGACCGGCTTTTTCATCTGGTACAGAAGAAAAAACAAATAGACCCGTTCACCGATGTCCAGAAAAAACCTTCTTAATCTTTTTCTATTGATCATTGCAGCAGCTCTTGCCAGTATTGTTTTTTTCAGCGAGACCAGCAGTGATAAATTAGCACCTCTCTCTACTATTGATATCACTGCCATAAAAAAAATAACAATACAGCACAATACACATACTACCCTCATTGAAAGCCAGCGAGATGGACACTGGAAGCTACGACAACCGGTGGAGATAGATGCCAATGATTTTCGGATCAACTCGATACTCAAGCTTGTCAATGCACCGGTGCATAGCCACTATCCACTGAGTGATATCGATGCTGAAACCATCGGTCTGGATGACCCTGCCACAAAAATAACCTTCGATGATCACACTATTTCCTTCGGGAGCATAAATCCAGCAACCGGACTGCGTTATGTACAGCTCGATAACACCATCTACACCATCGAAGACATCTATTATCCTCTGATAAGCTCAAACTTCAGCGCATTGGTCTCACTCAACCTGTTGCCTGTCGACAGTCACATCGACAAGCTTATCCTCATCAATCAGACTATCACCAGAGGCGACGATGGCTTATGGCGAAGCAATATCGCCATCACGGCTGACGATGTTGCCGGGGCCATCGACCACTGGCAAACCCTGCAGGCCTTCGGTGTACACAGATACCTGGAGCGGAAACAACTCGGTGAGGTATTCATCTATCTCACCGGACAACAGCAAGCTCTGCGTTATCTCATTACCGATACCGACCCGTGGCTGATCATCGCCCGTCCCGAGACAGGGCTTGAATATCACCTTGATATCGGAGCTTACGACCAGTTACTCGCCCCGCAATAACCGGTCCGCTGGGCCACAACGAACAATTCATCCACAATCCACTTCTGACCCGGTGCATTTACACGTATAATACTAACCACTGAAATTCTTGAGGGCATGATAATGGCATCAAAACAAGGCTTTGGCTGGAACGGTTTCCTGGTTCGTTTTATCTTCGCGATCATCGTCGTATTTGCTACCTATAATCCTGAAGGGGTCTCTTATTATGACTGGGTCTATGACGCACTCCCTGAGTTCAGTGTCATCAAGGCCTTTGCAGGTGTAATACTGCTCATCGCATGGATCATCCTCATCCGTGCAACACTCGGTTCATTAGGTGCTATCGGCATCTTACTCGCCGCCGCCTTCTTTGGTCTGGCTATCTGGCTGGTGGTCGACGGACTTGGCCTGTCTACCGATAATTTTCGGGTCATCAGTTACATCATCGAGATATTGCTCGCCAGTGTTTTAAGTATCGGCGTTTCATGGTCACACGTACGTCGTCGGGTCAGTGGCCAGGTTGACACTGACGAACTCGACAGAGGATAAACAGTGAAGCTCTATGCCAGAATTACCTGAAGTAGAAACCAGTCGCCGTGGCATCGAACCCTATCTGCTCGACCAGAAGATAAAGAGCATTACGATTCGCCAGCATAAATTACGCTGGCCTGTCCCGAAAAATCTGCCTGAGCTGGCTACTGGCAGAGTGATACGTGCGGTATCTCGCCGCGCGAAATACATTTATCTCGAACTGGAAAATGGCACCATCATCATCCACCTCGGCATGTCCGGCAGCTTGCGGATATGTACCGATAAGACACCCGCTGAAAAGCATGACCACATCGATATAAAAGTCGCCAGCAACAAAGTATTGCGCTTACGTGACCCTCGCAAGTTTGGCTGCGTATTATGGGCAAAGGGTGATGTCGGACAACATAAACTGATAAAACCTTTAGGGCCCGAACCACTCGCTGACGACTTCACTGCAGAGTACCTGCATAAGAAAGCGAACAACAGACAGTGCTCTATAAAATCATTGATCATGAACAGCCACATCGTCGTCGGCGTGGGCAATATCTACGCCAGCGAAGCACTGTACAGAGCGGGTATAAACCCCAAACGCAGGGCCGGGAACATATCACTGCCTCGTCTGGAAAAACTGGTAGCCAGTATCAGATTAACATTACAACTCGCGATCAAGGAAGGGGGTACCACGCTACGTGATTTTACCGGTATTAATGGACAGCCTGGTTATTTTTCACAGAAGCTTCTGGTCTACGGCAGGGACGGAAAAACCTGCAGCCAGTGTGGCGAAATGATAAAACAGTTTACGCAACATGCGCGTTCGACTTTTTATTGTACGGTTTGTCAGCGTTGAGGGTTTGTGTGTTATCTGTATGGTTCGGGTGGCGCTTCATCGCGGAATAAATTCCGCTCCTACAAGTGTGTATAAACCTGTAAATCGTGGCCTGCTGAATAAAACCCACCCCTACAGTTACACACCCACCTGTAGGAGCGGTTTGCAAACCGCGATGGCCTGCAGAAATAAATTACCATTACAGTAAAACACCCATAATCAACAAACACCCGGAACAACCACAAAACCTGGTTTACACCAAAAAGATAACAGGCTATCCCCTCGATCGACCGTTGTATCATTCTGCACACTCCCGGCAAAACCGGCAGAGAGCGGCATCGCGGGACACGTTCCACTCCTGCAGGTTTGTACACAGCTGCAAGAGGGTGAGAAAGTAAGATATACTTCCTGTACACAACGAAAGAGAACAGTATGACATCCATCGGTACACCCCTGTCCAGCACTGCAACCAGAGTTTTATTCTGCGGTGGTGGCGAACTCGGCAAAGAAGTTGTTATTGAGCTACAACGTTACGGTGTCGAGGTCATCGTCGTCGATCGTTATAAAAACTCACCTGCCATGCAGGTCGCTCATCGTAACCATGTTATCTCTATGCTCGATGGCGAGGCTTTGCGTAAAGTCATCGAAACAGAAAAACCTGACTATATCGTTCCTGAAATCGAGGCCATCGCAACCGACACTCTGGTAGAACTCGAAGCAGAAGGTTTTACCGTCATCCCTACTGCTCGTGCCGCCAGACTCACCATGAACAGGGAGGGCATACGACGACTGGCCGCTGAAGAACTCGGACTCAGAACCTCTCCCTATCAGTTTGCCAGCACACGTAGTGAATTTGATGATGCGATAAAAAATATCGGTACCCCCTGTGTGATCAAACCCATCATGAGCTCATCCGGCAAAGGACAGAGCACCATAAGATCAGAAGCCGATATCAATGCAGCATGGAACTATGCACAGGAAGGTGGTCGCAGTGGTGCAGGAAAAGTGATCGTCGAAGGCTTCGTTGATTTTGATTACGAGATAACCCAGCTGACCGTGCGCCATGTCGAAGGCACCAGCTTCTGTGAACCTGTTGGTCATGTACAGGTCGATGGTGACTACCGACAGTCATGGCAACCACAGACGATGAGCCAACAGGCTATCGAGAAAGCCCGTGACATGGCGAAAATAATTACCGATGCTCTCGGTGGTCGTGGCATATTCGGTGTCGAACTATTCATCAAGGGTGATGAAGTCATATTCAGTGAAGTATCACCGAGGCCCCACGATACGGGCATGGTGACCATGATCTCACAGGATCTATCCCAGTTTGCATTACATGCCCGGGCGATACTGGGCCTGCCGATACCACAGATTCAGTTTCATGGTCCGAGCGCGAGCAGTGTCATCCTGGTCGATGGTCATTCCGAACATGTCGTATTCGATAATATCGACAAAGCCCTGCAGCTGAAAGATACCCAGGTCCGCCTGTTCGGTAAACCTGAAGTTAACGGTCAAAGACGTATGGGCGTTACGCTGGCAAGAGATACTGACATCGACAGAGCCAGACAGAAGGCCATTCAGGCTTCAGCAGCCATATCAGTCCGGCTGTAGACAGACGGATGAGATACATCAATACCGGCTTGCTTGCTACCCTGCTATTTTTTAGTATCGATGGCTACTCGATAGAGATTACACCGATAGCAGGCCTGCGTGCTGGCGGTGATTTTACAGATGAAACGAACAATAAAAAACATACGATAGTCGAGTCCGAGTTCTATGGACTCATCCTCAGTTTCCCTCATGAATACGGCAAGACCATCGATATCTATTACAGCCACCAGTCATCGAAACTCAGATCTGTGTCGCTCAGCTTACCCAGCACCTCTTTCCCGACTGATGATATCGATCTACCACTGACCATCGACTATCTACATGTCGGTGGCACTACGCCGATTGAGCAGTACGAAAACATGAAGACATACGTCAGTGGCGGCCTGGGGTTCACCTATTTAAATCCGGACCTGGGTGGACTTGATTCCGACATACGCCCCTCCTTCAGTATCGGTATCGGCATGAAGTGGCCCATAACCGATAACATCGCGCTGCGACTGGAAACACGAGGACTGGCGACCATGTTCAACAATGACACCTCGGTTTTCTGTAGTGGTGGCTGCGCACTGGAGATAAAAGGTGAGTTTTTTGTTCAGGGTGAAGCATTTGCAGGCCTTGCCATCCGGTTTTGATCCTGCGACGAAGGATCAGATAAATGCATGGCTTTCCCAGCGACCTGGAGCAATAAAAAAGCCACGGAGATAAAATTATCTCCGTGGCTTTTTTTATGTCTTATAGCGTTTCCCTGCCGATGGGAAAATCGTATTCCCCCTAGAAGGTATATACGATCGTTGCCGCCAGTTCCGTGTCAGTTTTTTTCGTGGCAGCGGGTACTTTTGATTTATTTCTCAGTGTATAAGTAATCTTCAACGCAAGTGAGCTATTGATACTCGCCTGTATACCTGTCACCGATTTAGTCGATGTAATATCTTCACCAACATCGACCGTGATGTCCTGGGTGAATTTTGAGTTACTGGTAATATCCCACCAGTACTTACCCGCCAGACGGAGCAGCTTTTCATCATCAGACTTACCGCCCTCGACCTTGAAGAATCTGATACCCGGGCCTATCTCAAGATCCAGCTCCATATCTGCTTGCTTTATGATCTTGCGTCCATAACCAGCCGCAACGTTATCTTCATAACCGAAACCACTGAAACGATCTTTCTGCAATTTAACCAGACCAAATATGTAATCATATTCATTGATCTTGTAATCAGACTTGCCCGATAACTCATAGCGTTCCGCAGAAGTAACGCTCTTACCCGTATCATCCTGTGTCTGCGTACCAAAACCTTCTGCATGACCATTGTGACGCCATTTTTCTACCTCGTAAGTCACATCAGCTTTAGCCGCCGTTGTCTGCGTTTTGGTGTTACCTGAAGTATTAATAAAACCGAGCTCGGCTACCGCCTTCCAGGGTGATTTCGCTTCTTCTTTTTTCTCTTCAGCGATAACACTGCCCGTTACCAGCAACGAACCAGCCAGTGTGAACACGCAACAATATTTTTTCATCATCTCTTTCCTGTATTAAAACTTAAAAAAAACCTCTGCGTAAAGTGTATCTACCACCATACGCAGAGGCTGGATTAAATCAGCTGATAGATATTACTATGCAGCTTTATCCTGGTGTATATCCATCTGCGGATAAGGAATAGATATTCCTTCAGCATCAAAGGTCAGCTTTATCTTTTCGTGTATATCACCGTAGACACCCCAGTAATCGGAAGTCTTGCACCAGGGACGAACATTGAAGTTAACACTGCTATCTGCCAGTTCACCGACTGCCACGGTCGGTGCGGGATCTGCCAGGATACGATCATCTTCGCCCAGTATACGATTGATTATCTCTTTCGCTTTTAGCAGATCATCGTCATAACCGATACCGAATACCATATCGACACGGCGCGTAGCACGTCTCGAGTTATTAGTAATAGTGCCACCATATATCTCACCGTTAGGCACGATGATCTCCCGGTTATCACCCGTACGCATGGTGATACTGAAAATACCTATCTGCTCGACAACACCGGACACACCCGCCGCTTCGATAAAGTCACCATCGCTAAACGGGCGAAAGATGATCAACATTACACCGGATGCTAAATTCTGCAGCGTACCTTGCAGAGCTAAACCGATAGCCAGACCAGCAGCACCGATCAAAGCGATCATCGATGTGGTATCAACCCCCAGCTGATCCAGTGCCGCAATAACGACAAAGAGCAACAGCACGGTGTTTATTATCGAGCCGATAAAGTTAACAAGGATATTGTCAACCTTCGCTTTGACCATGATTTTTTTAGCAAGCTTAACCAGCACGCCGATAACCATCTTACCGATGATAAAGATGGCCAGAGCCATCACTATATTGATCGCCCATGGCATCACATAGGTTTCCATTATTTGCTGGATATCGATATTTTCTGGCATTTTATTTCTCCTGTAGAGTTTTAGATAGTGAGCGAAGCTGGTTCGATCTATCGTTTAATTTTGTTTTTCTTTCTTTTTATGTCTCTTCTTGCAAGCATCTGTGTATACCGGCACCGTGAGCTACCAGCGAATATCCAGATGAAGGAGGCAAATATTATCACATTAGATTCAAGATAAATTTCAAACAGGGACCCTAAATGTTAATTTTTTGTTACTTTTAACCACGAAATATCAAAAATGGGCATATTTCGTTGATTTTTATCAACTTGTACTACAATTAATACACTGTGTAAGGTAATTATTCATAAGAAAGTCATGATATTAGACATCCCCGGCGTTTCCGATAGAAGACAATCACCACGCTATGAAATAGCGTTGCCTGTCGACATGGTGCTGGCTGATGGCAGCGCATTATCGGTCACCACACGCAACATCTCCAGCAGAGGACTACAGATATCCTGCGACAGCTGGATCACCGATAAGATAGAACCCCGTGGCATCCAGAACCACGCCCTCAACCACCTGCGGTTAAAAGTTATTACTGAATTACCCATCGGTGAGGAATCAAAAAAACTCTATGTGAACTGCCGCATCATGTCTGTGCAGCGGATGTCACAGGACGAGTACACACTGAACCTTGCTTTTATCGATTTTGAGAACGGCACAGAAAAAATACTGGATGATTTTCTCGACCAGTACCAGCAAAAAAAAACAGTGATTGACGCGATCGCCTGACACAAAATTAAAAGCCAGTTCACGCAAAGCGGACGTTGAAAGATTTAGAAACATTTTTGCCGCGAAGGGCGCGAAAAAAACGCCAATAAAACTTTTTTTAGTCTTTTCCCCGGGTCGGGTTAGCGAAGCGTAACCCGACGTTTGCATCGACTTTAAAAGATTGAAAGCGATTAACCGCAGAGATGCAGAGAAAAACTATTTATTGTTGCTGCGCCACAGCCGCAGTAACAAAAGAAAACTCTGTGTCTCTGTGGTGAATAAGCTTTTGATTCTAAGCTTTTCTTCGTGCTTTTCGCGTCCTTCGCGGCAAAAAAATTGTTTTTCAAATATCGGTTAATGACCGATAGCTGTCTCTTGCTCAAGAGTGATTCAGGCTGTTACCGATCAGGGCAATAAAGTATCACCCATCAGGAAACGATCGATCTCACGTGCCGCCTCACGACCTTCATTGATGCCCCATACCACCAGCGACTGACCTCGACGACAATCCCCGGCTGCATACACCCCTTCGATATTAGTCGCATACTTACCGTGTTCGGCCTGGTAGTTTGATCTTGCATCGTAGTCTATATTCAGCGCATCACTGACGTAGTGTTCAGGCCCTAAAAAGCCCATCGATAATAGCACCAGATCAGCATCCCAGACCTTTTCGGTGCCTTCGATTTCTTCCATGGCCCACTGACCATCCACCTTCGCCCATTGTACTTCAACAATCCTCACACCACTGACATTACCACTACCATCATCGATAAATTCTTTGGTCAGGATCTGGTACTCACGAGGATCACGACCAAACCGATCGGCACTCTCTTCATGACCATAATCAACACGGTGGATGAGAGGCCATAATGGCCAGGGGTTATCTTCTGCTCGCTCAACAGGTGATTGTGGAAGCAGCTCAAAATTCACCATCGATTTACAGCCGTGCCGCAATGAAGTTCCGATACAATCTGTACCGGTATCACCACCACCGATGACGATAACATCTTTACCTTTAGCTGAAATAAAGTTACCGTCGTTCAGATCAGAATCGAGCAGGCTTCTGGTATTCGCCGTCAGAAAATCCATCGCAAAATGCACGCCGTTCAACTCGCGGCCCGGGATCTCCAGATCACGCGCTTTCGTTGCTCCGGTGGTAAACAGGATCGCATCATTTTCATCCCGCAAGGTCTTAACATCGACCGCATCACTACCACTGCCACCGACATCGGCACTGGTGATAAAAGTGACACCCTCCTCTTTCAACAGGTCAACACGACGCTGCACCACATCTTTACCCAGTTTCATATTAGGGATGCCGTACATCAATAATCCACCGATACGGTCTGCGCGCTCGTATACGGTAACGCTGTGCCCGGCTTTGTTTAGCTGTGCCGCTGCTGCCATTCCCGCTGGGCCGGAACCGATGACTGCTACTTTTTTGCCGGTACGGTGCTCAGGTGATTGCGCTCTGATCCAGCCTTCTGCAAAACCTTTATCGACGATCGCATTTTCGATATTTTTGATGGTGACCGCCGGATTAGTGATGCCCAGCACGCAGGAACCTTCACAGGGTGCCGGACAGACACGACCGGTAAACTCCGGAAAATTATTGGTCTTATGCAGACGGTTCAGTGCTGCCTGCCATCGGTCGGTATAGACCAGATGATTCCATTCCGGGATAAGATTATTGACCGGGCAACCATTGTCGGACTGACAGAATGGAACACCACAGTCCATACAACGCGCACCCTGATTTTTCAGACTATCGATATCGTGTGTCCCGGTAAAGATCTCACCATAATCTTTGATCCGCACACTCACTTCACGGTAACTTTCTGTCTTGCGTTTAAACTCTTTAAAACCTGTAGGCTTGCCCATTATTATTCTCTGATTTTTTACTTATATTACTGAAACGGAAATACAGGATACGCTTTGTTCAAGACCGTCAGCCGCAGGGATGCGGATGTCGAGCCTACATGGATGTATCCACAGCGTGTCCTTTATTTCTGTACTGCTTAGTAACTTACTGCTTAAAACTCTACCTTCAGGCTACAGCCTGCTCTTCCTGTTTTTTCATTTCCTGCAACACACGCTTGTAATCCGTAGGCATGACCTTCACGAACTGGGTGACGACTTCAGACCAGTTATCCAGTGCCGCTCTTGCGACAGCCGAACCGGTATGAGTGAGATGATTTTCGATCAGAGCCTTCACTTCATTGATCTCTTCTTCGGTATCCAGTGATTCCAGTTCGACCATACCCATGTTGCATAGCGCAGAAAATGTTCTGTTTTTATCCCATATATAAGCGATACCCCCGCTCATACCAGCGGCAAAGTTACGACCAGTCTCACCCAGCACTACCACGCGACCACCGGTCATATATTCACAACCGTGATCACCCACACCTTCGACTACTGTCAGAGCACCACTGTTACGTACACAGAAACGTTCTGCCGCGATACCTCTGAAATAGGCCTCACCCGAAGTCGCACCGTACAGAACGGTATTACCGACGATGATATTTTCTTCAGCAACGATGTGGCTGCTCTTTGCTGGATACAGGATCAGACGACCACCGGATAAACCTTTACCGGCATAATCATTCGCATCACCTTCCAGTTCGATGGTCACACCTTCGTACAACCAGGCACCCAGACTCTGACCCGCGGAACCTTGCAGCTTGATGTGCAAGGTATCATCAGCAAGCGGTTTACCCTGTCGGGCTTTGGCTAACTCATGCGACAGCATGGTACCGACCACACGATTGGTATTGACTACGGGCAGTTCCATAGAAACTTTTTCACCGCTATCTATGGTCGCTCTCGCGCGTTTGATGATCTCATTATCCAGCGCTTTCTCCAGACCATGATCCTGCGTCATGGTGTGATACACCTCGACCTCATCATGTGGTTTTACCGCGGGAGTCAACAATGCAGTCAGATCGATGCCGTTAGCTTTCCAGTGGTCGATCGCTCTGTCCGCTTCCAGCACATCGACCCGACCGATCATTTCATTTACCGTCCTGAAACCCAGTGCAGCCATATGTTCACGCATGTCTTCGGCCACCATGAACAGGTAGTTCACCACGTGTTCCGGTTTACCCTTGAATTTTTTACGCAGTTCTTTATCCTGCGTAGCGATACCGACCGGGCAGGTATTGAGATGACACTTGCGCATCATGATACAACCCAGCGTGATCAGTGGTGCAGTGGAAAATCCAAACTCTTCTGCACCCAGTAATGCGGCGATAGTGATATCACGTCCGGTCTTTAGCTGACCATCGGTCTGCAATACCACGCGTGACCGCAGATCATTCATCACCAGGGTCTGATGGGTTTCGGCAACACCTAACTCCCAGGGTAGACCCGCATGTTTGACCGAGGTCAACGGTGAAGCCCCGGTACCACCATCATGACCGGCGATAACGATATGATCAGAGAAGGCTTTGGTCACACCGGAGGCGATGGTACCAACACCGATCTCTGCCACCAGTTTGACGCTGATACGCGCAGACGGGTTGGCATTCTTCAGATCGTGGATCAGTTGCGCCAGATCTTCGATCGAATAGATATCGTGATGTGGCGGCGGGCTGATCAGTCCCACGCCCGGTGTCGAATGACGGATACGCGCGATATTAACATCGACTTTACCGCCCGGCAGCTCGCCTCCTTCGCCCGGTTTTGCACCCTGCGAGACTTTTATCTGCAGTTCATCCGCATTCGTCAGATACCAGTTAGTCACCCCGAAACGACCTGAAGCGACCTGTTTGATCGCCGAGCGTTTGGAATCGCCATTCTCCATGGTAGTGAAACGTTTCGCGTCTTCACCGCCCTCGCCGGTATTGGATTTACCGCCCATGCGATTCATCGCAATCGCCAGAGCTTCATGGCTCTCCGCTGAGATGGAACCAAAACTCATAGCACCGGTAACGAAACGTTTGACGATCTCTTTTGCTGGCTCGACTTCATCGAGCGGGATAGCACCGCCATTAGCGCCTTCTTTAAAATTTAATAGACCACGCAGGGTCGCACGACGGGTAGTATCGTCATCAGAAACTTTGGCAAACTGCTTATAGGCCTCCTTGCTGTTGGTGCGTGCCGCCAGCTGGATGTTTGCCAGTGTCTGTGGATTCCACATATGCACTTCGCCACCGCTACGCCAGTGGAAATCACCCGGGTTATCCAGTACCGGCAGACGGATCAGATCACGCGAAGGATAGGCTTTCTCATGTCGGCGCAGCGATTCTTCAGCCAGCACTTCGAGATTAACGCCTTTGATACGACTCGCGGTACCTTTGAAACAACGCTGGATAACATCTTCACCCAGACCGACAGCTTCAAAAATCTGAGCTCCCTTGTATGAATGCAGGGTAGAGATACCGATCTTCGCCATCACTTTCAGCATGCCTTTTGCGACACCCTTACGGTAGGCGGCTACGATCGCCTCATCACTGTACTGCTCAGCATCCAGCAGACCTTCACGCTGTGACTGGAACAGGGATTCGAAAGCGAGATAAGGATTGATCGCATCGGCACCATAACCGATCAACAGACAATGCTGATGCACCTCACGTGCCTCACCGGTCTCCAGTACGATACCGATACGGGTCCGTGCCTGATTTTTTACCAGATGATGATGCACCGCACCGGTCGCCAGCAAGCTACTGACCGGAACACGTTCGGGTGAAAGCGCTCTATCACTCAACACGATCAGGCTGTAACCCTCTTCGATCGCTGCACTGGCCTGTACACAGATATCATCGAGACATTTACCCAGACCCGCAACCCCTTCAGATTTTTCATAGGTGATATCGATGGTCCGGGTCTTCCAGCCGCGATGATCCAGATGTTTTATGGCTGCCAGTTCTTCATTGGTCAGGATCGGATGCGGCACCCGCAGACGGTGTGCATGCTGTTCGGTCGTTTCCAGCAGGTTGCCTTCGGGACCGATATAACATTCCAGCGACATCACCACTTCTTCACGGATAGAGTCGATAGCAGGATTGGTCACCTGGGCAAATAACTGTTTGAAATAATCGTAGATCATACGCGGCTTATCAGAGAGGCAGGCCAGCGCCGAATCATTACCCATCGAGCCGACAGGATCGCGTAATTCACGAACCAGTGGCAACAACATAAACTGCATGGTCTCGACGGTATAGCCGAATGCCTGCATACGAGGAATAATGGTCTCCGGATCAAAGCCATGTGCTGCCGATCGCTCATCCATGGCACAATCAAGATCAGCGAGTTTTATCTCCTGATTTTTTAACCATTCACCATAGGGTCGTTGTGTGGCAAACTCATGCTTCAGGGTTTCATCCGAGATCAGTTCCCCTCTCTCGAAGTCGATGAGGAACATCTTGCCAGGTTGCAGGCGGCCCTTGAATTTCACATCCGCCGGATCGACATCGACCACACCCACCTCAGAGGCCATGATCACGCGGTCATCATTGGTCAGGTAATACCGACTGGGACGCAGACCATTTCGATCGAGCACCGCACCGATGTACTGCCCATCGGTGAAAGCGATCGAGGCCGGTCCATCCCACGGCTCCATCATCGCCGAGTTAAAGCGATAGAAATCTTTTTTCGCCTGATCCATATTCTCATCAGACTGCCAGGCCTCCGGTACCATCAACATCACCGCTTCCTGCAAACTACGACCGGACATCAACAAAAATTCCAGTATGTTATCGAAGTTGCCTGAATCCGAGCAGTCGTTTTCTGCGATAGGAAACAGGCTGTCTATCTCGCAGTTATAATCATCACACTCGACCACACCCTGACGCGCAGTCATCCAGTTGCGGTTACCCAGCAGAGTGTTGATCTCACCGTTATGGCTCATGTAACGGTTCGGTTGTGCACGATCCCATGAAGGAAACGTATTGGTACTGAACCGCGAATGCACCATCGCAAGATGTGAGGCGTAATCGGTTTCCTGTAGATCGAGGAAAAATGTTTTCACCTGCAGAGCATTCAGCATACCCTTGTAGATGATTATATGCGGCGACAACGAACAGATATAAAATGATTTTCGTTGTGATAACGATTTGTCGTAACGCAACAGATGTGTGCTGCGTTTACGGATAACATAGAGCTCACGCTCAAAATCTTTGCCTTCCACACCCACCGCAGCGATATAGAGCTGCAGGATAACAGGCTGGGCCAGTCGGGCAGTAGGACCGATATTAGCCCCTTCCGTATCGATCGGCACTTCACGCCAGCCCAGGCATTTCTGTCCCTGTTCTTCGATTAACTTTTCAACACCATCGATGCATTTTTGACGCTGCGCCTCATCGGTCGGTAAAAACACATTACCCGCCGCATACAGACCTGCTGCAGGCAACGTTACACCTAGATCCTGCTTCGCCACCCGGGCGCAAAAGTCATAAGGCATGCCGGTCAGGATACCCGCACCATCGCCGGTCGTCGGTTCGCAACCACAACCGCCGCGATGCTCCATACGTTGCAGCATGATCTCGGCATCGGTCACGATCTGATGACTGGCTTTACCCTTAATATGTGCAACAAAACCGACACCACAGCTGTCTTTTTCAAAAGCCGGGTCATATAGACCCTGCTTTTCAGGAAATCCGTGTTTTATCTGTTCTTGTAATTTTGAGCTCATATTTAAACCGTAACTATCCACACAGCGTTTGAAACTTGTTTGCCGTCAAATTATATTTAATAAAATCAGGTAATTAGCGAATAAAATCGAAAGACGCATCTGTTTTACCGACTGACTCATCCAGCAGATCTGCGCCCTGTACAAACAGGCACAAATAACGGGCAAGGCCGCCCATTTTAGCGAAAATCAGCCCCTAAGGAAAGCGCTGAGAAGACACTGTCTTAATATGTATAAACTGACCTGGTATGGTCAAAACAAAGTCAAAAGCTTTCACTGCAGAGAAAAGCCTGGATTTGTTAATAACGCCGCAGGTGCTGTTAACAAAATAAAACTCTGCGCCGCTGCGGTGATAGTTTTTTACTCTACGGAAAAATTTACCAGGCCCGTACCTGATTTAGCCAACTGGTAAAGAACAGCTCACCCTGCACTTCCAGCTGGTTGGCGTAACGCCGTGTATCTTCGCGCAGCCGTTCGACGTTGATACCCGGCGTGCTCATGATCTCCCCGATATGGCCGATAAACCATTTTTCCATCGAACGCTGCGTGATCTCCGGGTGAAACTGCAGGGCAAGCACGTTGTTGCCGTAGCTAAAGGCCTGGTTGGCATAGATTTCGCTGGAAGCGAGTAACACCGCACCGTCAGGCAGATCGAAGGTCTCACCATGCCAGTGCAGCATAGAGCAATGCCGTGCATCAAGGTAGCGCAGAGCCGACTGCTCACCGGCCTCCGTCAACTCCAGGCCATGCCAGCCGATCTCTTTTTCGCCACCCGAGTAGACTTCGGCATCCAACGCCCTGGCAATCAGCTGCGCCCCGAGACAGATACCCAGCGTAGGCAGATCCGCAGCAATACGCTGTTTCAGCAGGTTGATCTCTGTCTCTAAAAACGGAAACATATCGATATCATTAACACTGACAGGACCGCCCAGTATGACCAGCAGATCACTGGACAAGGCCTCTGCCTGGAGCAGGCCTTCCGGTTCCAGCGCAAAATCGGCAGCCTCGATATAGTTGATATCAATATTTTCAGCCTGCAATACCGGAGTAAAACTGGCCAGATCCTCAAAGGCCAGATGACGCACCACATTGACTACTTTATTCTTTCCCATATCTTCGACCATTGGCGTAAAATGCAAATCTCGTCTCTGTACACGATGAATACACCCGAAGTTTAACGCAAATAGATGATAAAGATGCCTGACACATTACACACCAGTCATATAAAGAGCCTCCCCCTGCTACATAACGGCAAAGTCCGCGACATCTATGATATCGATGAATCACATATGCTCATCGTCACCACAGACCGTATCTCCGCCTTCGATGTCATCATGCCGACACCGGTCCCTGGCAAGGGCATCATACTGAATCAGGTAACCCGATTCTGGATGGACAGGATGGCACACATCATCCCCAACCAGCAATGCGATCTCAGACTGGAAGATGTCCTGCCCGATGCGGCGGAACGCAGGGAAGTCGAAAATCACGCGATGATCGTAAAAAAGCTCAAAGCCCTGCCCGTCGAGGCCATCGTCCGGGGTTATATCATCGGCTCTGGCTGGAAGGACTACCAGGCGACCGGCGCTATCTGCGGTATAGCACTGCCCGCCAACCTGCAACTGGCCGATAGACTACCGGAAGCCATCTTTACGCCATCAACAAAAGCCGCCGTGGGCGCACATGACGAAAACATCGACTATACTCAATCAAAGGCGTTGCTGGGTGAAGACATCGCCCGACAGGTCCGCGATGTCAGCCTGCAGCTCTACAGAGAAGCCGCCGACTACGCCCTGGAACGCGGCATCATTATCGCCGACACCAAATTTGAATTTGGACTCGATAGAGATGGCCGACTAACCCTGATAGATGAAGTATTAACACCCGACTCATCACGGTTCTGGCCCAAGGAAGAATATCAACCCGGTAGCAGCCCGGTCAGTTTCGATAAGCAGTTCGTACGTGATTATCTGGAAACACTGGACTGGAACAAGACGGCCCCAGGCCCTGAATTGCCGGACTCAATTGTGACAAAAACAGCCGAAAAATATGAATATGCAAAAAAATTACTTATGGAGTAATCTGCATGAAAGGTGTTTTTATCACAGGAACCGGCACAGAGGTGGGCAAGACCCTTGTCGGTGTCGGAATCGCCAGACAACTTGATCAGAAAAATATAACTGTTGTCCCCAGAAAACCAATCGAATCCGGCTGCATCAGGCAGGGTGATGAGCTCATCCCGCAGGATGCGAGCGCATTAAGAGATGCCGCCAACTACCGTGGCCCGCTGTCCGAGGTGTGTCCCTATCGTTTCGAACCCCCGATCTCACCGGTACGTGCCGCCCATCTTGCCAATAAAATATTAACCACCGAACAACTGGTCAATATTTGCCTACAGGGCAGTGAAGAAGGTTTCCTACTGGTCGAAGGTGCTGGTGGCTTCTATTCTCCACTGGCCGAAAATGGTCTCAATGCCGACCTGGCGGTTGCCCTGCAACTACCGGTATTACTGGTAGCCAGAGACCAGCTGGGAGCACTAAGTCAGGTGCTACTCAATGTCGAAGCCATTCAGATGCGTGGATTACACCTGGCAGGCGTGGTACTGAACGCAGTGGACGACGAGCAGGATGACCATATGGATAACTCTGCCGATTTACGTGAACGCCTCAGTTGCCCGGTCTTCACCAATCCCCATGTCACCACCGGCATCGCAGAACTGCCCGATACCTTGATCGACTCACTGACTACCCGTGTTACGGGCACACCCCACATAAGAGCGGTGCGCTAGAGCAGGCATTCGCGGAATAGATTCCGCTCCTGCCAGCGTGGTTTCACCTGTGGGCGTGCTGTCGTGGGGACTAACTCAGGCCGATCAATTCAACCTTGAACACCAGGGTTGCGTTGGGCGGAATCACGCCACCTGCACCACGTTCACCGTACCCCATTTCAGGTGGAATCGTCAGTTTCCGTGCGCCACCGATCTTCATACCCGCGACCCCCTGATCCCATCCTGCGATGACCTGACCCGCACCCAGCTTGAAACTGAATGTCTGATCACGATCGAGACTGGAATCAAATTTGGTGCCATCGACCAGCCAGCCGGTGTAATGCACCTCGACGGTCTGACCCGCGACTGCTTCATCACCATCACCTATGATCTGGTCTTCCATTTCTAGTTCAGCCATAATTACCTCTTATTTAGTTAAAGGACACCTCGGTTAATTGATTGCGCCCTCGAGTTAATACCTTCTCATGCAAATAAAACATACCCTGCAGCAGTGGCGTTTATTCCGCGATTCCACACCTGCGATGTTAAGGTATCTCACAGGATCGCTGCAGCACGCACGGGAAAAAATCCAAAAAAAGGGACCCGAAGATCCCTTTTTCAATACACAAATACTGCTCGATTATTTATAAAAATCGACCATCTTCTCAAGCGAAAGTGGTGTGATCTTCGACGCATTACCGGCAGAACCAAATGATTCAAAACGAGCTTTACAAATCTGTTTCATGCCGTTTGTTGATTCTTTCAGGAATTTACGTGGATCAAAGTTAGCAGGATTATCCATAAGGTGTTTACGGATAGAACCGGTAGATGCCATACGCAGATCAGTATCGATATTAACTTTAGCAACACCGTTCTTGATACCTTCGACGATCTCTTCGACAGGCACACCGTAAGTCTGGCCCATATCACCACCGTAAGAGTTGATCACTTTCAACCAGTCCTGTGGCACTGAAGAAGAACCGTGCATCACCAGGTGAGTATTAGGTAACCGGGCATGGATCTCTTTGATGCGATCGATACGCAGGATGTCACCATCAGGCTCTTTGGTAAATTTATAAGCACCGTGTGAGGTACCGATAGCAATCGCTAACGCATCGACATTGGTCTGCTCGACAAAATCAGCCGCTTCCTCGACAGAGGTTAACAGCATATCCATATCCAGCTTGCCTTCTGCACCGTGACCGTCTTCTTCACCCATCTCACCGGTTTCCAGTGAACCCAGACAACCTAACTCACCCTCGACTGAAACACCACCGGCATGCGCCATCTTCACCACTTCTTTCGTTACCGCTACGTTGTATTCGAAAGAAGAAGGGGTTTTCATGTCGGCTTCCAGTGATCCGTCCATCATCACAGAGCTGAAACCAGACTGGATCGAACGCAGACAGACGGCTGGCTCAGAACCGTGATCCTGATGCATGACGACAGGGATGTGTGGATACATCTCGATCGCAGCAGAGATCAGGTGACGCAGGAAAGGTTCGCCTGCATAGGAACGCGCACCGGCAGAACCCTGCATGATGACCGGGCTGTTGGCCTCGTCTGCAGCCTGCATGATGGCATGCACCTGCTCCATATTATTAACATTAAACGCTGGCATGCCGTAGTTGTTCTCAGCAGCATGATCCAGTAATTGTCTCAGTGAAATTAAAGCCATTTCAGCTCTCCTCTAAAAAGTAAACTAATCTAAAAATAATAAAAATTCCTGGTCACTCTCAATCGCGCCAGCTAAACCACCCTTTATTGCACGCTGACGATCTTCATGATGTTGCTGCCACCACCCTGATCACCCAACATGTCACCACGGGTAATCACGATACGGTCACCGTCCACGACGATGTTTTTACTCTTCAGCAAATCCATCACACCCATCGTCACATCTTTGGGTGCAAGCTCTTCAAAATCGGCCCGAACCGGATAGACACCCCGATACAGGGTCACCCTGCTCAAGGTCCTCAGGCTGGGGGTCAACGCATAGATCGGGATACCCGAACTTATCCGTGACATCCACAACACCGTCGCGCCTGATTGCGTCAGTGACGCGATCGCATTCATCTTGAGATGATTCGCGGTGTACATTGTAGCCATTGCGATGGCTTCATCAACCCTACCAAAAACAAGGTCTACACGATGATCCGAGACCATCGCCGCGCGCTGCTTCTCCGCATGTTCGCAGATGCGCCCCATCGCCATAACCGTCTTGGCAGGATACTTACCGACAGCAGTCTCACCAGACAGCATCACCGCATCGGTTCCATCCAGTACCGAATTTGCAACATCAAACACTTCGGCACGGGTCGGAATCGGGCTTTCTATCATCGACTCCATCATCTGTGTCGCAGTGATGACCACTTTATTCATGCTACGCGCTTTTTTGATCAGGCTCTTCTGCAGGGCGGGCAATTCTGCATCACCCATCTCCACTCCCAGATCGCCTCGAGCCACCATGATGACATCCGAAGCCTCTACGATCTCGTCGATATTCCTGATCGCTTCCGCCCGCTCGACCTTGGTGACGATACCGGCATCGCTGCCTTCCGCTTCCACCAGTTCCCGGCATTGTTGTACATCTTTCGCGGTACAGGCAAAAGACAGTGCGACATAATCGACATCCATCGCTGTCGCCGCTTTTAAATCTTCTTTATCCTTATCGGTCAACGCTGGCGCGGATAACCCCCCGCCCTTCAGATTGATACCCTTGTTATTCGATAACTCACAGGTGTAGACGACTGTACAGCGTATCTCGTCACCTATGACTTCGGTCACTTCGAGCTCGACACGACCATCATCGAGCAGCAGGACATCCCCTTTTTTAACGTCTTCCGGCAAAGCTTTATAGGTCAGGCCGACACGCTCTTCTGTACCTTCATCTTTACCTAGCGCCGCATCCAGGATAAAGGTTTCACCACGGATCAACTGCACTCGTCCGTCTTTGAATTTATGCGTACGGATCTTTGGCCCCTGTAGATCAGCCAGGATACCGACGATACGACCAGAGGCCTCGCTACATTCACGGATCAGATCGACTCGATGCTTCTGTTCCTCGTGCGAACCATGTGAAAAGTTTAAACGGAATACATCGACACCTGCTCGTATCATCTCCAGGATAATTTCAGTCGAACTGGAACCCGGGCCTAGCGTCGCGACAATCTTTGTTCTGCGCATCGATGTTTTCTTTAAACTCTCATTTACTGGTTCATTGCTATAACTTTTCAGACGGTCTCTGAGCCGTTGTTATTTACTTGCCTTCGCTGCTTCTTCCAGCATAGCGACTGCAGGCAAGGTCTTGCCTTCCAGGTATTCCAGGAAAGCTCCGCCCGCCGTCGAGATATAGGAGACTTTATCGTAGATATCGTATTTCTGGATCGCAGCGATAGTATCACCACCGCCAGCGAGACTGAAACCCGGCGAGTTAGCGATCGCCATCGAAACAGCCTTCGTACCTTCACCGAACTGATCGAATTCAAATACACCGACCGGGCCGTTCCAGATGATAGTGCCTGCTTTCTCGATAATATCAGCCAGCACTTTTGCAGAATCAGGACCGATATCAAAGATCATATCATCATCCAGAACGTCACCTGCATCTTTCAATGTTGCCTCTGCATCTTCAGCAAATTCTTTCGCACAGACCACATCTGTCGCTATCGGAATACTTGCTCCTCGTGCATTCATCTTCTCGACCAGTGCTTTGGCGGTATCGACAAGATCATCTTCACATAAAGATTTACCGACATTGTTCCCCATCGCTTTCAGGAAAGTGTTGGCGATACCACCACCGACGACCAGCTGATCCACTTTTTCAGAAAGCGCTTCCAGCACCGTTAATTTAGTCGAAACTTTTGAACCACCCACGATCGCCACCATCGGACGAGCAGGATCAGCCAGCGCTTTACCGAGGCTATCCAGCTCACCTGAGAGCAATATGCCGGCACAGGCAGTCGGTGCAAATTTACCGACACCGTGTGTCGAAGCCTGTGCGCGATGCGCGGTACCGAATGCATCCATCACGAATATGTCACACAATGATGCATACACTTTAGATAAGGTTTCGTCGTCTTTTTTCTCACCCGCATTGAAACGTACATTTTCCAGCAACACACATTCACCCGCCGCGACGGTCGGTGCATTATCCAGATAATCTTTGACCAGACGAACATCCGCACCCAGCTTTTCTGACATGACCGTTGCGATAGGAGCCATCGAGTTCTCATCATCGACCTTGCCTTCCTCGGGACGACCACGATGCGACATGACCATAACAGAGGCACCTGCCTTCATGCAGTGCTCGACCGTCGGCATCGAAGCGGTGATACGCGCATCAGATGTCACTTTGCCATCTTTTACAGGCACGTTAAGGTCTGCACGGATTAAAACCCGCTTACCGGCTAAATCTAGATCTGTCAGCTTGATAAATGCCATGACTAAAACTCCAAAATACTTTATTGCTTAAAATTAAAAATATGAAAATACTGTTTGTTAAATAAACATGATACTTTTAAATGTAAATGCTTAACAAAAAATACTTTTTAAAGACACCAGCCCGGTTTAAAACAAACCGGGCTGATCATCATCTAAAGCCTGCATTCCTCTGCAGGCAATCGCGGAATAAATTCCGCTCCTACAAGCGCTTGTCGCAACAAACAACCGCAGCCGATCTTTGCAAAACACAAATTATAAATAACCTGCACTCAGCCCTTGCAAAACACAAATTAAAAATAATCTGTACGCGACCTTTGCAAAACACAAATTAA
Organism: Gammaproteobacteria bacterium; assembly: GCA_011321985.1. Classification (GTDB taxonomy): domain Bacteria; phylum Pseudomonadota; class Gammaproteobacteria; order SZUA-229; family SZUA-229. Next base: position 32,253 of record DROB01000039.1, read on the forward strand.
AAATAATCTGTACGCAACCTTTGCAAAACACAAATTACCTGCACACGGCCTTTGCAAAACATAAATCGCCTGCACGTAATCCTTGCAAAACACAAATAACCTACGCGTGATCCTTGCAAAACACAAACAACCTGTAGGAGCGCTTTGTAAAGCGCGAACATCCCGCAGCCACGCACAGCGTGTCAGCGGGACGAGTACAACACTCGCTTAGTTTGCAGCTACGTGCTCAACAAAACGCAACATGTTACATGTGTAACCGTACTCATTGTCGTACCATGAGACTACTTTCACGAAAGTACCGTCTAATGCGATACCAGCTTCAGAATCAAAGATAGAAGAGTAACCCACACCACGGAAGTCAGTAGAGACCACTTTCTCATCGGTGTAACCCAGCGTACGACTCATGTCGCCAGACTCAGAAGCAGCTTTCATCGCAGCACAGATGTCTGCATAATCCGCTTCGCTGTTCAGCTCGACAGTCAGGTCAACAACAGAAACGTCAGAAGTCGGTACACGGAAAGCCATACCGGTTAATTTGCCGTTAAGCTCAGGCAATACGACACCAACCGCTTTAGCCGCACCAGTAGAAGACGGGATGATGTTTTCCAGGATACCACGACCACCGCGCCAGTCTTTCTGTGAAGGACCGTCAACGGTTTTCTGTGTCGCTGTCGCAGCATGAACGGTTGTCATCAGACCACGTTTGATGCCCCACTTATCATTCAATACTTTAGCAACAGGTGCCAGACAGTTCGTTGTACAAGAAGCCGCTGAAACGATCGCCTGACCTGCATATTCGGTGTGGTTAACGCCGTAAACGAACATAGGTGTACCATCTTTAGAAGGTGCCGACTGAACCACTTTTTTAGCACCTGCATCGATGTGTTTCTGGCAGCTTTCTTCCGTCAGGAAGAAACCGGTTGAATCGATCACGATATCCGCACCGACATCACCCCATTTAAGATCAGAAGGATCACGTTCAGCGGTTAAGCGGATAGACTTACCGTTGACGATCATCGCATTGTCACCAGCTTCAACCGTACCGTTAAAACGCCCGTGAACAGAATCGTACTTCAGCATGTAGGCCAGGTAATCGGCTTCCAGCAGATCGTTGATACCGACGATCTCGATATCATCAAACTCATTATAAACCGCACGGAATACCATGCGCCCAATACGGCCAAAACCGTTAATACCGACTTTAATAGTCATAATAATTTCTCCAAATCTAAAAAATAAAAAATCTAAAAGTTTCTATCCACAGATGGACGCGAATGAACGCAAATATAAAACCTCAAGAAATCTTTTATTTGCGTTATCTGCGTTCATCTGCAGACTAAAAATGTTTTTAAGCTACGCTATCGATCGTTTTAACAACGTTATCGATGGTGAAACCAAAGTGTTCGAATAACTGAGGTGCTGGTGCAGACTCACCAAACGATGTCATGCCGATGACCGCACCGTCTGTGCCGACGTACTTCCACCAGCCATCCATGATCGCTGCTTCTACCGCAACACGAGCCGTTACTGCTTTTGGCAGTACAGATTCTTTGTATGCATCATCCTGCGCTTCGAAGATTTCCACACATGGCATAGAGACGACACGAACGTTTTTGCCCGAGGCATCTGCCGCTTTCATCGCAAGATCAACTTCTGAGCCAGTAGCGATAACGATAACATCAGGTGTACCGTCGGTATCTTTCAGGATGTAACCGCCCTTCGCGATATTGGCGATAGTCGCATCATCACGTTTCTGGAATGCCAGGTTCTGACGAGAGAAGATCAGGGTCGAAGGTGCATCTTTTGATTCGATAGCCGCTTTCCATGATACCGCTGTTTCGACGGTGTCACAGGGACGCCATACCGACATATTCGGAATCATACGTAAGGTAGGAATCTGCTCGATCGCCTGGTGTGTCGGACCATCTTCACCCAGACCGATAGAGTCATGTGTGTAGACGAAGATACTGCGGATCTTCATCAGTGCCGACATACGCAGCGCATTGCGCGCGTACTCAGAGAACATCAGGAAAGTTGCGCCATAAGGCATCAATCCACCGTGCAGGGTTACACCGTTCATGATTGCACTCATACCAAATTCACGTACACCGTAAGAGATGTAGTTACCAGAGAAGTCCATATCTGCTGAACCATTATTATCATTGATACGCACACTCTTCGCATTGAAGGTATTATTCGAAGGCGTTAAGTCAGCAGAACCACCGAGGAACTCAGGCAGCAATGGCGCATAACCATCTAGCGCACCTTTAGAAGCGACACGTGTTGCAGGTGATTCTTCTTTAGCATTCACTTCGGCGATAAACTTATCGGCATTGGCCGAGAAATCAGCAGGCAGCTCACCGGCCATACGGCGGGTAAATTCAGCCGCTTCAGCAGGGTATGCCGCAGCATAGGCAGCAAACTTCTCATCCCATGCCGATTCAGCTGTTGCACCGGCTGCTTTTGCATCCCAGCCTGCATAGATGTCATCCGGAATAACAAATGGCTCGTAATTCCAGCCCAGATTTTCACGAGTAGCTGCGATCTCTTCTTCGCCCAACGCTTCACCATGTACATGATGACCACCACCCTTGTTAGGCGCACCTTTACCGATAACGGTTTTGCAACAGATCAGAGAAGGTTTATCGGTAGCGGCAATCGCTTCTTCGGTCGCTCTCTTAACAGCGTCAGCATCATGACCGTCAACGTCAGCAACAACATGCCAGCCATAAGCTTCAAAACGCTTCGGTGTGTCATCAGCAAACCAGCCATCGACGTTACCGTCGATAGAGATATTGTTGTCATCGTAGAAACAGATCAGCTTGCCCAGACCAAAAGAGCCCGCCAGTGAACAGGCCTCATGCGAGATACCTTCCATCAGACAGCCATCACCTAAAAATACGTAGGTATTATGATCAACGATAGTATGGCCATCTTTATTAAACTGCGCAGCCATCACTTTTTCAGCCAGTGCCATGCCCACAGCATTGGTAACACCCTGGCCTAGAGGACCCGTCGTTGTTTCGATACCGGGAGTATATCCATACTCTGGATGGCCCGGTGTTTTAGAATGCAACTGACGGAATTTTTTCAGATCATCGATAGACAGATCATAGCCTGTCAGGTGTAACACCGAATAAGGCATCATCGAAGCATGGCCGTTAGACATGACGAAACGGTCACGGTCGGCCCATTTTGGATTACCCGGATTATGTTTCATGAAGTCGTTGTAAAGGACTTCAGCGATATCCGCCATGCCCATCGGTGCGCCAGGATGACCTGAATTCGGGATTTGAACCGCATCCATCGTCAGGGCGCGAATTGCATTTGCTAGCTCATTACGTGAGGCCATTGTGCTCTCCAATTAAGTTTTATAACCGATACAGCCACCACAGCAGAAATGACAAAACACCTGCGAAGTGACAAAAATTCTATTGAAATCAATGCCTGAGGAACAAAAGGAACATATAGGGCGTAGCACCAGAGGCCATCGAAAGGCGCGTATTTTCCCTTAATTCAGCACAATGAGCAAGCAACACCATCGATCCCTGTGCTCTGCATCAACTTATTTATGGAACCAACCTGCTAAAGAGACCGAACCGCGCATCCTAAGAGGACACTCCTGCACACAGCAAAGATTAAATTTTTCAACAGCTTAGATCGATACCCACAGACGGGAACCTATTGTTCAGGCTCAACGTGATAAAGAGAGAAGGCACATAAAAAATTTCATATGAAAAAAATTTTTGACGATGGTAAATAATTGTCTAAAACACGCAAATCAGTAGAGAAAACACCAGCAGCGACTACTATTGCTATCAGGACTCAATCAATACAACCCAGACCCGTATCATGCTTACAAGGACAACCACATCACTTTTCGCTGCCGCTCTATTCTTTTCACTTTTTTCATTTTCAACCACCAGTATTGCCGCCGAATATACACTGGCGATACAGCCGATACTCCCCCAGAAGGAACTTCGTGAAAATTTTCAACCACTGGCAGATTACCTGTCTAAAATGACCGGCGACACCATCACCATCACTACCCAGCGCAACTTCCTCTTCTACTGGACCAAGATGCGCAAAAGAAAACATGGCTTCGACCTGGTATTAGATGCCGCGCACTTTACTGACTATCGCGTAAAAACACAGGGTTATACGGTATTAGCCAAACTTCCGGACACCGTCAGCTTCTCCATCGTGACCGGCGAGGACAACCTTCTTTTTGATGTAGAAGAACTGATCGGACAGCGCGTTGCGACCATGCCCTCACCCAGCCTGGGTTCACTGCGCCTGGAAGAGCTGTTCTCTAATCCGATGCGTATCCCGCATTATGTATGGGAGACCAATACCACTATCGCCATGGAAAATCTGATCGCAGGCAAGATCGATGCCGCCATTATCCCGACCCGGATCGCATCAAAATACAATAACATAAATGTACTGCTGACAACCGAACCCGTACCCCATATGGCCCTGTCAGCCTCGCCTGATGTACCGGCAGAGACCGCAGAAAAAATACGCACAGCCATCATCAATGCACACCTGCACCCCGACGGTAAAGCGATGCTGCAACGCCTGAAAGTGAACCAGTTCGAGCCCGCCAACAACCAGACTTATGATGGTTACGCCCTCTTACTGAAAGAAGTATTCGGTTATGACGGCCCCATCGCCCAGGCCAAATCAGACCCGTAGTTTTTGAGCCGAGTTTATGACTCTTTCCATTTGATCGAACAACCCATGCCGGGGATCTGCCGTTTCGGCCCATGGCCGGTCTGCGCGACCTGCTTCATGGCATCGAACAGATCACGTTTAACATCTGCGGGCGCCGTCTCTTTGCGGCTCTCATCCAGTCGCCCTCGGTACTGCAGTCGCAGATTGGCGTTATAACCAAAAAAATCCGGCGTACAGACCGCACCGTAAGCCCTGGCGACCTGTTGTGACTCATCCAGCAGATACGGAAAAGGAAAACCGTACTCGGCAGCAACTTTCTGCATATTCTGAAACGAATCCTCCTCATACTCGGCCGGATCATTTGACATGATAGCAACAGTATTAACCCCGTACTCCCTCAACTCACGGGTATCACGCACGATGCGCTCACGGATCGATTTCACGTAAGGACAATGATTGCAGATAAACATGACCAGCAGACCTTTATCGCCACGTGCAGCATCAGGTGTCCACACCTTCCCGTCTACACCGGGTAAGGAAAAATCGACAACAGGTGCATCAAACGCACAAACAGGGGTTTCCAGTGATACCATTTTTTCTCTCTCTAAAACTGAAGGGCACCGCAGTCAGATCCCCTGCAGGCGCAGTTTATAACACGCAGAAAAGCAGTGGTGGCAGCCGGTAAAGAACGATCAAACCTCGATTTCCACGTCGAAAATAGCCGATATGAAACACAAAATCGGCTCATCCATCTCCCCCGACCGACAACAACCCGCAAAAACATCTCAAAGGCGGGAGAAAATCATGCCAACTCCGGCACGCCTAACGCTGGCATTAGCACTTGAAAATGTGGAATTAGCCGCCATAGACTGGTAAAATGGTGGATTCCGCTTGAGATTAATATTCCTGGCGCTTATGGCAGGAATATTGGCCTCGACAAACCGGAACACAGATATTTTGGGTAAGTAAATTTTATGGGTAATTCTATGGCATCGCCTCTGTTAGAACAAGACAAACAATCACGCCTTAAAACGCTCATCGCCAAAGGTAAAGAGCAAGGTTATCTTACCTATGCAGAGGTCAACGACCACCTGCCCGAAGGCATCGTCGATCCTTCCCAGATCGAAGACATCATCAACACCATCAACGATATGGGTATCCGTGTACTGGAAACTGCACCCGATGCCGAATCGATGGTACTAACAGACGCTTCCGTCAGCGAAGCCGATGACGAAACTACCGAAGAAGCCGTTGCCGCATTAGCCTCGATCGAAACCGAGTTAGGCCGAACAACCGACCCGGTACGCATGTACATGCGCGAGATGGGCAGCGTTGAGCTACTCACCCGCGAAGGCGAAATAGAAATAGCCAAGCGCATAGAAGAAGGCTTAAAACAGGTATTACATGCACTGGCGACCAACCCGCAAACCGTTCAGAAAACCATCGACCTGTGGGAAAAGGTACAGGCAGGTGAAAACCGCCTGAACGAGCTACTGGTCGACTTCCACAAAAGCGACGAGGAGCTCGATCGCCTGGCAGAACAGGCACTGGAACGCGCAGCAAAAGAAGCCGAGATGGCTGCCGCAGGCAAACCCGTGGTAAAAGAAGAGGTAGTCGATACCGGTCCGGACATAGAAAAAGTCAAAAAAATCTTTGCCAAAATCAAGCGGGCACATACCCGTTGTCAGAACATTATCGACAAACCAAACAGCAAACCAGAAGAGATCACCAAAGCACGCGCCTCTATGTCCGCTGCCTTTCTGGAATTCAAATACACGCCTGCGCTGGTCAGCCGACTGACCATCGACCTGCACCACACGATAAACCGTGTGCGCCAGCTGGAGCGTCACATCCTTGCCCTGGCTGTCAACAAAGCCCACATGCCACGCAAGATCATGATCACCACTTTCCCGCAGAACGAGATCAACACCAAGTGGGTCGACAAATACTGCAAGGGACACGAATACTCAGAAAAACTGCTGGAACTGGCACCCGAGATCAAGATCACCCAGCAGAAACTGGCGGTCATCGAAAAAGAATTCGGCCTCACCATCTCCGACATCAAAGAGATCAACCGCAAGATGTCGATCGGTGAAGCCAAAGCTCGCCGTGCCAAAAAAGAGATGGTGGAAGCTAACCTGCGTCTGGTTATCTCCATCGCGAAAAAATACACCAACCGCGGCCTGCAGTTCCTCGACCTGATCCAGGAAGGCAATATCGGCCTGATGAAGGCCGTCGACAAATTCGAATACCGCCGTGGTTACAAATTCTCCACCTACGCAACATGGTGGATACGCCAGGCGATCACCCGCTCCATCGCGGATCAGGCACGTACCATCCGCATCCCGGTGCACATGATCGAGACCATCAACAAACTCAACCGCATCTTCCGCCAGATGCTACAGGAAATGGGCCGCGAGCCCACACCGGAAGAACTGGCCGAAAAAATGGAAATGCCGGAAGACAAAGTGCGCAAGGTACTCAAGATTGCGAAAGAGCCCATCTCCATGGAAACCCCCATCGGTGACGACGAAGATTCGCACCTGGGTGACTTCATCGAAGACCTCAATATCATGGCCCCGATGGAATCTGCCACCGGTGAATCACTGCGCGAATCCACCCGCGACATCCTCACCACCCTGACCGCACGCGAAGCCAAAGTGCTGTGCATGCGTTTCGGCATCGACATGAACACCGACCACACCCTGGAAGAAGTCGGCAAACAGTTCGACGTAACCCGCGAGCGTATCCGCCAGATAGAAGCCAAAGCCCTGCGCAAACTTCGCCACCCCAGCCGCGCAGAAAACCTGCGCAGCTTCCTCGGGGATGATGAAGATTAAAAATCTGCTGACAGCATAACCAAAGCTATATAGAATACGCACTCTGTTACAGAGTGCGTATTTTTTTTCACTTCACCATAAAAGTTAAAGGACTGTAGCGGGGTGCGGTAGCACAGGGTTTGAGCATTTGAGGCGATAGCCGAACGACCTCGCAGCAAGTACAACACAATTTAGATTACCCTTAAATAAAGGGCCTGTAGCTCAGTTGGTTAGAGCATCCGACTCATAATCGGCAGGTCGAAGGTTCGAGTCCTTCCAGGCCCACCATTTATTCGTTATTTTTTAACATCTTTTGAATACACTTTTCCAGTTCTGGCAAGTACTTTTCTATAACCAGTGCGATTGTTAGCGGATCAATATCGCCAAGATAGTTATGGACAAGTATGTTACGAAAGCCACTGATTTCTCGCCAGGGTATATCCGGGAAGTTCTGCTTTAGTGAATCAGGAAGTAGCTGCGTCGCCTCAGAAAGTGTTTGCAAGTTCCGCAACACAGCATCATAGAGAATATTGTCTTCAACCAGGTCACCTCTATCCTGGATACGATGTATTTTAGAAATGGCATCAAGAATATGCTGAGCATAAGGCTGCCACGGTTTACTCACAAGTCAACCGCCTCATTTATAATGTGCTCACGCATATACTCATTCAGTTCATGCTCAGGGATAACTTCAACTTCTCGATTCAGCAGTTCTTTTAATCGAAATGATAGCGCCAAACGCTGGCTGAATAAATCGTACCCTCGAGGCAAATCAACAAGAAAATCAACATCACTATTCGAATCCTCTTCCCGTCGCGATACTGAGCCAAACACACGAATACGCCGCCCTCCACATTGACTCACAAGAGCGTTAATCTCATCTTTATTCTTTTGAATATCATCGAGTAACATATGAACCCATTATAGCTGTAAATTTAAATTGTTGATAATTGCCACTTTAGATAAATGCAATTATGGACACCCAAATATTGTCTCACATAAATTCACTCATTAATTATACTTAATCCAATTAATTAGCTAGCCGCCCAAGATAGATTAGTTAGTGGGTGTCCATAATTACTTATCCATAAGTTAATTGGCCTGTAGCGGGGTGCGGTAGCACAGGGTTAGAGCATCCGACTCATAATCGGCAGGTCGAAGGTTCGAGTCCTTCCAGGCCCACCATTTATTCTTAGTTCTTTAATTCATAATCCTGTATCAAACTCTCAGTAGGAATCTCAAGGCCCGCATGTAACTTTCGGATCATAGAGAGGGTCAGCTTACGTTTAAAATTTAATATCTCAGATACACGACCAGATTGACCTATAAACGGAACCAGATCTTTATCTTTCAGATCATACTGATCCATGCGAAAACGTATCGCTTCAATGGGGTTTGGCGC
>DROB01000040.1 GCA_011321985.1 Gammaproteobacteria bacterium
CAAATGGATTGAACAGGAACCTCATATCTTTTAATGCCCATAAAGCCCGGAGCGTCACACGAACGCGCATGGTGTATTCACTAGCCGCATTACTTAATGCATCTTCTTTTAATATTGCTTCAGGTTCGTATACCACACGAAATCCTTTTTCGACAACTTTTAGTGGCTGCACAAAATCCGGCAGCTGGTCGGCGCGTAATGGTTCATATAAACCCCTGCGCATTGCATCGATACCACCATCAACACCGACGACCGAGCCCAATATTGTCTCCTTACTCCGCATCCAGTTTTCATATTTCATGTAGCTGCTACAGCCATCACCAACGAGTGATCCGTCCGGATTCGTATACACCATTTTTCCTGTGACATATCCGACTTCTGCATCATAAAAATTTGCCACTAATCTGTTTAATGCGTCTTTGTGGTAGATCGAGTTAGCATCAGAAAAAACGATTATTTCACCTTTGGCCTCTGGCACGATCATGTTCAACCCTGATGTTTTCCCCCTCCTCGGCTTTTGTCTGAACAATCGGATACTGATATCTGACTCTTCAGCCAGCTCCTTCACTATCGCATCCGTCGCATCTGTCGATTCATCAGATACCACAAGGATCTCCAGCCGGTCTCCAGGATAATCGAGCTCCGTTTTATTGATTATGGTCGCCTTAATATCTTTTTCTTCATTGTATGCTGCTATCAAAATTGAAACAGAAGGAAGTCCGTCTGTCTCTCCTCGCACATCATCTTTACTTGCTGAAGTTTTGAACAAAGCCAAGAGGTTTATCAATGCCGGATAACCGAGATAGATATACAGGACGAGCACCAGATTAAACCAGAATAATTTTTCCATCACTTTTCTACCAACTCCAGATCGACCAGCACATCTCTCACCGTGGTGAATCTGAAGTCATCCAGCAGCCGTGTCAGTCTGGCTTCACATTTATGAAGGTTATTATAATGTCGAAAACGCGAGAACCATTTCGCGGAGATCCTGGGTTGCTCAGTATCTATTTCCCACGGATGAAGATAAAAGATAAATGGTTTTTTATTTCTATTAATCTGAGACAGGCCTGCCTTCGACAACAGGTAAGGATACAACCGGAAATATCCTCCGCCGGCAACGGGGAGCTGATAACTAAAAACTTTTGCTGTCGATAACGGAAATTCTACCAGGCTATTCCCATCAGGTGTTGTCAATCTATGCGGAATATCTTTAGCATTCGGTATGCCGTATCGATCATGTTTTACAGGAAAGATGCTGGAGTCGTACTCGAAACCCGCTTCGACAAGGATATCCAGTGCCCATAATGAGCGTTCAGTAATAGAGTAACTTGCTGCCCGATAACCGTTAACCGGTTTTTGAATAATATCTTCGAGCAATTTTTTTGAGCGAACCGCCTCTTCACGGAATACTTCCGGTGTCTGGTCATAAACGAGCTGATGACTGTAACCATGACTGGCTACTTCATGGCCACGCCGAGCGATCTCTTCAACCAGACTCTTATTACGATCAGCGACCCAGCCCAATACGAAAAACGTGGACTTGACTTTCGCCTCGTCAAACATGTCCAGTAACCGGTGTGTATTCTCTTCTACTCTCAGCGAGTGCTTATCCCAATCTGAATAGGCTATATTTTCAGCAAATGCAGACACCTGAAAATAATCTTCCACATCGACTGTTAATGCATTCTGAATAACCATCTAATATCACTTACTGCAGTGTAACTATTCAGGCTCGTAGTAGCCATAATAATAACCACGAGTAGACA
>DROB01000041.1 GCA_011321985.1 Gammaproteobacteria bacterium
AAAGGGAATATAGACGATATATGGGAATATTGAAGAAAGTAACCCTTTTATTTACAGGATGTCTGATAAAGCCCAAAAGGTGGGACCGGGATGATGCACCAGACAATGTGCATAATTCACTCCAGCAATGATGATAGTCACAGATAAAAGTGTAGTAGTTCAGGCCTGACAGCACAGACATCACCAGTAGTAATATTCGGAACCTTCTTTAACAAAAGGCTGTTATCGGCGGCGGTCTCAACCGGCCCAACATATCTACCTGCGTATTTTTACCGAACGTTTGTTTTTTTTGCTACTCTTAAACGGATTGCTATCTTCGTTATCCTTGAATTCAATTTTTATCGGTGTACCAACAGAGTTGAGCTCTTTTCTGAAAAAATTGGTGAGATACCTTTTATACACTGATGGTACTTTATTGACCTGATTGCCGTGGATGATAATCCTGGGAGGGTTCATCCCCCCCTGGTGTGCATAACGCAGCTTTATCCTGCGTCCATTGACCAGCGGTGGTTGATGCGACTGAACTGCCATCTCCAGCAGACGCGTGAGATCAGATGTCGAATATTTTTTCGTGGCTGATTCATAAGCTTTATCGATAGCTTCATAAAGTTTGCCGACGCTCGATCCATGTAACGCTGAGATAAAAAATGTTTCTGCAAAACGAACAAACGGTAACTGTTTATCCAGCCCTTTATGGATTAACTGTTTTTGATAATCATCCATACCATCCCATTTATTGATTGCCAGGACCAATGCTCGGCCCGCTTCCAGTACATACCCGATCAGGTGCAGATCCTGATCTGCAATCTCGGTCCTGGCATCGATCATCATGATTACGACATTGGCACGCTCGATGGCCTGCATGGATTTGATGATACTGAACTTTTCGATGACCTCATGGACCGCACGTTTGCGGCGGATACCTGCCGTATCGATAAAGGTATATTTTTTCCCATCACGTTCAAATGGAATAAATACGCTGTCACGCGTGGTACCTGGCATATCGTATACGACAACACGTTCTTCGCCCAGGAAACGGTTTACCAGCGTCGACTTGCCGACATTGGGCCGTCCGATAATCGCAACTTTTACACTCCTGTCTTCCGTATCGGCTTCGATATCGTCTTCATCAGTCTCGATGCGGAAATCTTCAACCTCACCATCCGTATCTCCATACTGATGAGTTTTCTTCAGAACATCAGAGAGCATGCTCTGAATTCCACGATTCTGTGAAGCAGCGATAGAGAACGGTTCCCCCAGTCCCAGCGAATAAAATTCACTCGACACCGTGCGGGTATCCAGCCCATCAGTTTTATTGACGATGAGCTGTACATCTTTACCCGTGCGTCGCAGTGACTCTGCTATCACTTCATCTGCCGGTGTCAATCCGTCACGCGCATCGACCATAAAGATGATGATATCGCTTTCATCAACCGCCAGACGTGTCTGCTTTTCCATATGGGAATCGAGTTCTTCACTCTCGCCACTGAGGCCACCGGTATCGATGATGATGATGTCTGACGATCTGAACTGAAATCGACCATATTGGCGATCACGAGTGAGACCGGGATAATCAGCGACCAGTGCATCTCGTGATCGGGTCAACACATTAAACAGTGTCGACTTGCCTACATTAGGCCGACCTACCAGTGCAATAATGATTTCACGAGACATGTTATTAAAGGCCGGGTACCGCGATATCAGGTATCGGCACCACGCTCACGTAGTTCCAGTGAATAGAGGATGCCTCCACGAGTCATGATGAGCAGGCGATTATCTCCCTGTACGACAGGTGGCACGATGATACCTGTCGCCAGATCCCATCCTGCATTATCGAACTGGCCTGTCTGGTAACGTGCGACAAAATGACCATCATAACGTGACAGTATATGCACGTAACCTTCGAAATCGGCAACAGCCAGATAGTCACCTATGATGGTAGGCCGGGTCAGTTTTCGATATTCAAGTTTTTCCTGTTTCCAGAGCGTGGCTCCGTTCAGTCGATCAAGTGCCCAGATGTAACCGTTATCATCACTGCTGTACAGGACCTTATCATCGAGTGTTACACCGGTATGTGTCGAAAAATCACGAGCCCATAAAAATTGTCCACGATCGACATCGAT
>DROB01000042.1 GCA_011321985.1 Gammaproteobacteria bacterium
ACCAGACGCCCGATAAAAATATCCTGTCCGGGTAGCAGGTTCTGACCGCGGGTGTTTTATTACTGGTCTGGCATCGCGGTTTGCTAACCGCTCCTACGGGGGTGTGGGATGATTCTGTCTGTAGGAGCGGATTGTAATCCGCGAACAACGGTTAAAATATAAAATAACAGCTCTTTACCATACACAAAAGGCCTCAAGGCAGCTCTAGTCAATCATCATGCAGACAGTGCTTCCTTTAACTTTATTCATCCTGTTCTTCATCCGAAGCAACCACCCTGTTACGTCCCAAAGTCTTTGCCTGATACATACGGTTATCTGCACTCATCAATGTTTCCTGGATGGTCTTGAACTGTTTGAAATTGGATATACCGATAGACACCGTGGAATTCAGCGAAGGTGCGATATCGCTGAAATTATAATTGGCCAGACTGGAACGGATACGCTCGGTCACTTTTTTAGCATTTTTAAGCTCTGTATCGACCAGCAGGCAGACAAATTCTTCACCACCAAAGCGTGCGGCATAATCGACCTCTCGTATCGATGATCGCAGGATGTCAGAAAACTTCTGCAATACGACATCACCGGTATGATGACCGAAAGTATCATTGACCTGTTTGAAATGGTCGAGATCACAGAAGCAGACAACAAAATCCGAATCATTACGTTCCGACAGAGCTTTCTGCTGGGCCAGTTTATCCATAAAATGTCGACGGTTGTACAGGCCGGTAAGCTCATCTGTCGTTGCCAGCTTTCTGTTTCTCTCGAGTGCTTCCTGTAACGCGATATATTGTTTTTTGGTCTTGTCACGCAGACGGTGGATAGTTGAGCCGGTATATAACATGACGGTGATGGTGCCAGAGAAAGCCAGTAGCTGTAACAGTTCATATCTGATATCTATCCTCTCCGGTTCGTAGATGAAGAGATAGATGATGATCAGACTGTACCCCAGGATAGCGAACAGAGCGACGGATAAAAATTCTCTGAAACGCAGCTTGAAATAACCGAAGGTCAATACGCCAAAAAATCCCATGAGTGCCAGGCTGCGCCATTCGTTCAGAAAATAGGTGATGGTCAAAAGATACAGGGTTATCCATAACATCTGCGCGACCGTCAGACTGGGGTCCTGAAAATGCCGGTTAAACCCTGAACGAAACGTGATGGTAAACAGAAATAGACCACCCCAGAAAAAGATGATGGTCGATTCGAAAGTATCCCTGTCGACGGAGATCAGGTTTTTATAGAAGAAAAATATCGCTCCCAGGGTAAAGACGATAACGAAAGCCATGCCCACGATATGCCGGAACATCCGTAATGCCTGTCGGGGATCAGAGCTGAAAAGTAGATTAAACATCTGCTAGCTCAGGTGCCCGCCGGATTAAATAACCGGTAAAAATTATGCCGCGAAACTTCGGCGATATGCTCGACGCGGGTATCTCTGATTTCTGCCAGTGTCTGGGCGACGTGTCGCACATAGGCAGGCTGATTCTGCTCACCACGGTGCGGGATCGGTGCGAGGTAAGGTGAATCAGTCTCTATCAATAGACGCTCATCCGGAATAGTCCTGGCGACCTCACGCAGTGCCTCCGCATTCCTGAATGTGATGATACCGGAGATAGAGATCATGAAGCCCAGTTCCATCGCCCTGTCGGCAAAGTCCTGTGTTTCGGTAAAACAGTGTATGACACCCCCGCATTTTTCAGCCCCCTCTTCACGCAGGATATCCAGGGTGTCTCCGCCAGCATCGCGGGTATGGATGATGAGGGGTTTGTCCAGCTGGTTAGCGACCTGCACATGTGCACGAAAGCGATCCTGCTGCCACTGTGGATCCCCTTTATGATAGTAATAATCGAGGCCGGTCTCTCCGATGGCCACGACTTTTTCGTCCATCGCCAGTCCTGTCAGGTGATCGATGCTGAAATCATCAGCCTCATCTGCCACCGGGTGCATACCCGCTGAAACAGAGATACCAGGGTAAGCCCGCACCTTCTCCAGCATGCCAGGGTAGCTCTTGAGATCGATGGAGACACACAGCATATGTTCCACGCCAGCGGCATGTATATGTTCGATCAGCTTGTTAAAATCATCATCGAACGGGGTTAGATCGATGCAGTCCAGGTGACAGTGTGAGTCGACTAACACGAAGTCCTCCAGGTGTCAGCAGGGTGATTATACTTTCCAGAATACCGGTACAGGACTCACATGGTATGCGTGATACGATCAGATTTCAAAGAACCCGCCAGGTGTGTTTCTATCTTGCCCCGGGTTGCGCCTTTATCCTGCGGCGAAAATTGCACACCGACACCATGCGCGCGATTACCCTGTGCACCTTTAGGTGTCATCCAGATAATCTTACCGGCGACAGGCAGACGTTCGCCATCATCCATCAGCGATAAGAGCATGAATACTTCATCACCGAGATTGTATGTTTTGTTTGTCGGTATGAATAAACCACCATTTTTGACGTAAGGCATATATGCGGCATAAAGCGATGATTTATCTTTGATGCTGAGTGATAGCATCCCTGGACGAGCGGCTGGCGTACCCATGACGTACCTCTGAATTATTATAAGTTATCCCATGATAATAGCAGGTTTTCCCATAATAGCTGTTCGTTGACCGCGATTGTGCTGTGCAGGATATTGAAGTTTAACTGGTCCTGAAAACGGTAGAGGCGCTGCTGGTTTACTTTCTGAGCCAGTGATTGCAGCATATCCCGGTGTTGCTCATTGATGAGCATACTATCAGCACCGCAGGCCACCAGTCTGCTCAGGTCAGAGGTCCAGCTCAACAGGCTTTCCAGGGTTTTAACCTTGGGAAACTTCACCAGTTTTGCCGCATAATCCAGCGAGTTATTGCCCGAGATACTCGCTGTCAGTGCTTCTGATATTATCTGTTGATATTCCATATCCTGCAGATGCAGCAGAGCAGAAAGTGGTGAGCCAAAAGCGAGTTTCAGGGCCTGCTGCAATTGCCTGTCGTCATGATCCGATGACGGACCTGAACCTGACAGGTATTGCTTTAGCCACTGCAGGGAAGTCTGTTCGCCGGGCACGGAAAATCGCATCGACTGACAACGGCTACGTATGGTGACGGGCAGGCGGTAGGTTTTTGCTGTCACCAGTATCATCACCACTTTCTCACCAGGCTCTTCCAGTGTTTTTAACAGACTGTTCGCTGCCGACGATGTCAGCTTGTCGGCCTGTTCGAGGATGGCGACACGGTAACCGCTGAACTGGCTGGTCTGATTTAATTTGTCACACAGTCGGCGGATAGCATCGATTCGGATATTCATCACCGGATTTTTGCTCTTGCTGTTCTCTGCTGCTGTCGGTTTGAGGTAATGCAGATCAGGGTGTGTGCCGGCGGCCAGTAGATCGCAGGTGCTGCATGAGCCACAGGCCCGTTGATCCTCTGCCGGCTGGCGACATAACAGGGTGCTGGCGAGTGATCGTGCAAAATCAGTTTTACCCAGGCCCTCGTTGCCGTGCAGTAACAGGGCATGGGGTAGACGCTCAGACTGTAATAGCTGTCTGGTCTGATGCCATTGTGTCTGTTGCCAGGGGTAGATCATAAAAGCTGCCCCGGGTTGCGGTTATCCGCAGAAGGTCGTCGGCGGACAACAGATAGATTGATTTTTTGTTGTTTTGTCATGCTCAGTAATAATAACATCGGGTTAAACCTGTTGAGGGTGGCTCGCGGAATAAATTCCGCTGCTACAGGTGTTTTTTTACCCCTTTAAAATATCATATTCCAGCAATTTCTCACCTATCTGCGCCTGTACTGCTGTCAGTTCCACAGAGGCATCGATCAGACAGATACGGTGAGGATAATGGTTCGCCATCTCGATATAGGCTTCACGGACGCGCTGAAAAAAATCATCCTGTTCTTTTTCGATACGATCTGGTTCGCTGCGTTTACCTGCTCGGGCACGCCCTATCTCGACCGGTGCATCGAGGATCACGGTTAGATCCGGTCGCAGCTCGCCCTGCACCCACTCTTCCAGTTCACTTATCTTATCGACTTCCAGTTGCCTGCCACCGCCCTGATAGGCATAGGTCGCCTCGGTAAAGCGATCACACAGCACGGTTTTGCCCTTGTCTAATGCTGGTCTTATAACCTTGCTAAGATGCTCA
>DROB01000043.1 GCA_011321985.1 Gammaproteobacteria bacterium
CATTCCTTCAATAGTTAACGGGACAGCAGTGAAGTAAAATCAAACGTTTTTCTCTGCGTCTCGGCAATTGCTCCTGCATTGCCCTACTTACGGGCATCCTGCCCTAATCTGCGTTTCTGCGGTAAATCGCTTTTAATCTTTTAAAGTTGAATGTAAACGTCGGGTTACGCTGCGCTAACCCGACCTACGAAAAAAACTAAAAAAGGTTTTATTGGCGTTTTTTTCGCGCTTTTCGCACCCCAGGGGTATTTGTCGCTTCGCTCGGGCACGTCCTTGGCGGCAAAAATGTTTCTAAATCTTTCAATGTCCGCTATGCGTCGAAGCAGGTTTTTTATAGGATCAGTTCTTTCCCAGGTCGCCCCATAGTAGCTGGATAGCGCTGATAACCGCAGGTCCCGCTGTTTCTGTCCTCAGGATCCTTGGGCCGAAGCGGATAGTCATGAACTGCTTTTCCTCAAGAAAATCGATCTCCTCATCGTTGAACCCACCTTCAGGGCCTATCAATATGGCTATGTTATGGTCGCACCCGATCAGTCGCTCTGGCGTAATGTCCTTCAATGTCGTTCTGGATCTGGGGTCAAGGGCAATTTTCAGGGTGTTTTTATCTAACAAAGATTCTATGTTATTTAATGCAACGATATCCTCCAGTAGAGGGAGTTTACTGCGGCCAGATTGTTCGCAGGCACTAACTGCGATCTTGCGCCAGTGTGCCAGTTTTTTTTGTGCTTTATCCGCACCCAGTTTAAAGTTTGACCGTTGACAGATGACAGGAATAATCGTGTTGACACCGAGCTCGATAGATTTCTGGATGGTTGCCTCCATCCGGTCATGACGTGACAAGCCCTGCATGAGACAGATATTGATATTCGACTCGTTGTCGACTGCGATTTTTGATTCGATGGATAATGACGTTTTTTTTGTATCGTTGTCTAAAGTCCTGCAGTGGTAATCAAATCCGTCACCGTTAAACAAGATAACGGGTGCTCCTGTTCGAGCGCGTAATACACGTATCAGGTGGTTCGATGCATCGGTATCGAGATATGTCGTGTCACCACATCGTAGGGGGGCAGAATGATAGATGCGAGTGATACGCATGGCTTGAGTACCCAGATTAATTTATATTTGAGAATACTGCATGGAGCATCTTCATGCACCATGGTGGCGTTAAAAGTGATCTTAGAGAGATAAGTTTTTCCATATGGCATTGCTGGCTTCTGCCTGATTCAGGGTATAGAAATGTAGCCCTGGTGCACCGCGCTCTAACAGTTGATTACTCAATCTGCTGACGACATCAAGACCAAAAGCCTGCAGGCTCGCCTTATCATCTGCATAGGCTTCCAGCTGTTTTCTTATCCAGCGAGGAATCTCAGCACCACAGGTATCAGAAAAGCGTGAGAGGTTTCTGTAGTTGGTGATGGGCATGATGCCGGGCGTAACAGGAATGGAAATGTTCTCCCGCAGACAATTATCGATGAATCGGTCATAGGCATCGATATTATAGAAGTACTGTGTTATCGCTCCATCAGCACCGGCGTTCACTTTATTTACGAAACATTCAAAATCGCTCTGTGGTGATGTGGACTCAGGATGATATTCCGGGTAGGCGGCTACTTCCAGGGTGAAGTGATTGCCCGTCGTCTCACGGATGAAAGAGACCAGCTCATTGGCATGAGATAGTTCTTTGGTGGTCTCTCCGGTATCTGGTATGTCCCCACGGAGAGTGACCAGACGGGTGACTCCCAGGTTTTTATATTCGATCAGCAGGTCATTTAACTGTTGCTTGCTGGAGCCGACGCAGGAGATATGTGGTGCGACATTGATCTCTTCTTTCACCAGTAACTTAACGATCTCCAGTGTGCTGTCGCGGGTGCTACCGCCTGCGCCAAAGGTGACTGAATAGTATTCAGGTTGCATGACTTCGTTCAGTTTCTGCTGGACGAGCTGAAGTTTCTCCACACCGGCTTCCGTGCGTGGCGGGAAAAATTCACAACTTATTTTTACGGCCATATCGGAGTATCAGTAACGGTAGTGTTCAGCTTTGAACGGCCCACCGACAGGGACATTGATATAATCAGCTTGTTCCTGTGACAGTGTGGTCAGGTTTGCACCGACTTTTTTCAGATGCAGACGTGCCACTTTCTCATCAAGTTTCTTGGGCAGGATATAGACCTGATTATCGTAGTTCTCGCTGTTCTTGTAAAACTCGATCTGAGCCATTACCTGGTTCGTGAACGAGGCAGACATGACGAAACTTGGATGACCAGTCGCACAACCCAGATTGACCAGACGGCCTTTAGCCAGGATGATGATGCGTTTGCCGTCAGGGAAGATCACATGATCGACCTGGGGCTTGATCTCCACCCATTCGTATTTCTCAAGTGATGCGATATTGATCTCAGAATCAAAATGACCGATGTTGCAGACGATAGCTTCGTTTTTCATCGCTGCCATATGATCGTGATCGATAACATTGACGTTACCGGTGGTGGTGACGAAGATATCACCCATCGCTGCTGCGTCATTCATTTCGACGACGCGATAGCCTTCCATCGCCGCCTGCAGTGCACAGATAGGATCTATCTCGGTCACCCATACAGTCGCGCCCATGCCTTTGAATGCCTGCGCACAGCCTTTACCGACATCGCCGTAACCGAGTACGACACAGATCTTACCCGCGATCATGACATCGGTTGCACGTTTGATACTATCGATCAACGATTCCCGGCAACCGTACAGATTATCAAATTTGGATTTGGTGGCTGAGTCGTTAACGTTCATAGCAGGGAACAGTAACTCATTTTTTTCCTGCATCTCGTAGAGACGGTGAACACCCGTCGTGGTCTCTTCTGTTACACCCTTTACACTGGTAGCGATATCCTGCCATGTGTTCGTATCAGGTTTGATGGTACGACGCAATACATCAAGAATGGCTTTGTATTCTTCGTTATCATCGTCTTTGGTCGCGGGGATGGCACCGGTTTTTTCGAACTCTACACCTTTGTGCACCAGTAGGGTGGCATCGCCACCATCATCGAGGATCATATTCGGCAGTTTGCCATCGGGCCACAATAAAGCCTGTTCAGTACACCACCAGTATTCTTCGATGGTTTCACCTTTCCAGGCAAAAACAGGGATGCCCTGGTCAGCGATTGCAGCGGCGGCGTGATCCTGGGTAGAGAAGATATTGCAGGAAACCCAGCGTACTTCAGCGCCCAGAGCGACCAGTGTTTCGATCAACACAGCAGTCTGGATAGTCATGTGGATACTGCCCATGATACGGCAGCCTGCCAGCGGTTGTTCTTTACCGTATTCTTCACGCAATGCCATCAGACCCGGCATTTCAGTTTCAGCGATACGGATTTCTTTATGACCCCACTCGGCCAGCGCTATATCAGCGACTTTATAGTCTTGTGAATTATTTGTATCTACGACGGCATTCATGCTCATCTCCTAATCAATAAATTTAAGAAATGAGCGCCGTTGTTATCAAAGATACCTTTGGAAAGGATTCTTGCTTCTGAGCCTGACAGATGAGAATCTGTTGCAGCGCTCCTCAGAAATGTAGGTGAATTATAGGCCACCTCTGCCAAATAAACAAATGTTGGCAGGGATGGACTCTCATCATGTTATAAGCCAGCAGCCTCTTTTAATGCTTCAGCCCTGTCTGTTTTCTCCCAGGTGAATTCGGGTTCTTCGCGTCCAAAGTGACCATAGGCTGCGGTCTGTCGGTATATCGGGCGTAATAGATCCAGCATATCGACGATGCCGCGAGGTTTCAGGTTGAAGTGCTCACCGATCAGTTCGACGATTTTTTGGTCCGCTATCTTGCCGGTACCGAATGTCTGTATCGAAATCGAAGTGGGGTCGGCAACACCGATCGCGTAAGAAACCTGTACTTCGCACCGTTCGGCAAGACCGGCGGCAACGATATTTTTAGCGACATAACGACCCGCATAAGCGGCAGAACGGTCGACCTTGGAAGGATCCTTGCCTGAGAAAGCCCCTCCACCATGGCGAGCCATACCGCCGTAGGTATCGACGATGATCTTACGGCCTGTTAGTCCACAGTCACCGACCGGGCCACCGATAACGAAGATGCCGGTGGGATTGATATGGAACTGTGTTTCTTTTGTTATCCACTCGGCAGGTAGTTCGGGAAGCAGGATCTCATCCATGATGGCATCACGTAGATCGTTATATTTGATATCAGGCGAGTGTTGTGTTGACAGCACGA
Source organism: Gammaproteobacteria bacterium (assembly GCA_011321985.1). GTDB lineage: Bacteria > Pseudomonadota > Gammaproteobacteria > SZUA-229 > SZUA-229. The sequence continues at coordinate 4,235 of DROB01000043.1, forward strand.
CGGCATCGATACCCACTGGTTTATCATCTTCATAGCGGAAGGTGACCTGACTTTTTGCATCTGGGCGTAACCAGGGCAGGGTGCCATTTTTACGTAGTTCAGCCTGACGCTTTACCAGACGGTGTGCGTAAGTGATGGGTGCGGGCATTAATACGTCCGTCTCGTTGCTGGCATAACCGAACATCAGGCCCTGATCACCTGCACCCTGTTCATGGTCAGATGATTCATCGACTCCGGCGGCGATGTCAGCAGACTGCTTATCGATGGAAGTGATCACTGCACAGGAGCCGTAATCGAAGCCCATTTCCGAGCTGTTATAACCGATCTCTTTGACCGTGTTTCTGACTACGTCCTGTATGTCGATCCAGGCTTCGGTCGTGATCTCACCCGAGATGACGACCATGCCGGTGTTGATCATGGTCTCGCAGGCGACACGGGCTTTATTGTCCTGTTCGAAAATAGCGTCGAGTATCGAATCAGAAATCTGGTCTGCGACCTTGTCTGGATGGCCTTCAGAGACGGATTCGGAGGTAAATAAATAGTTGCTCATAATGAATTCTAACCTTGTATAAATAGTGTTTATTAATTGTTCACATTGCTTATCGCAGCTGATGACGGGTTAAACCGGTACATGTTTGGCATCGCGGTTTACAAACCGCTCCTACCATTGCTGTATCCATGTCTGGACATAGTCGCACCGCCATCCCTGGCTCCTTGCGACATACCACCCATCCCTGGGCATAAAAAAACCCGCTTAGCTGGGTAGCTAAAACGGGTTTTCGATGATTCTGGTTACGAAACTCGCTTTAGCTGAATTTATAAAGCGCTCGCAATCTGAGACAAATTAGCGCTGTTGGTAGGTATTATCCATCAAATATTATTGGTGTCAATATCTATTTTTCTGGTATGTTCAGATATTCCTGCTGCTCTTCTGCGGTTAGAGGTTCGTTATTATCTATTTTATGCCTGAGATATTCATCACGGTCTTCGCTGGATAGACGTTTGATCAGATCGGGATAGACGCGGACGATATTCTCTGTATTTTCAGTTTCAGGGGTCTGTAACATGGCCAGTTTGCCCAGTGCGACTTCATGTTCTGTATCACGGAACCGTTCCAGTAATGCAGCCGATGACATTTCAGGATTCGATTCAATCATCTGCTGAAGGGTATGCAGCAGGGGCAGGCCGCGGGTAAATGCATCTTTAAAACCTTCGGGTACTTTGTACTGTGTCGCGAGTGATGGGTTTTGTATCAGTAAAGCGATGGCGATGCGCGTCTTGTTGTTTGAGACCTGCTGCCCTCGAATGGGCCTGACTGGTTGTTTTAAGGGTTTTCTGGTCTGTGTTTTCGCATCAATTTTTGATTCGAGACGTTGCTGACTTAAACCCACCAGTGATGAAAGTTCTTCGATCAATAAATCTTTGAAAATACTGTTATGCATTTTCTGGATCAGCTGGTTGGCTTTACTGGCGAGCCGGGCTTTGCCTTCGTTGGTGCTGATGTCTGTTTCTGATTTCAGATTTTCAAATAAAAATTCGGACAAAGTCGTCGCATTCTGGATTCGTTGTTCAAAAGCCTCGCTACCTTCCTTGCGTACCATGGTGTCCGGGTCTTCTTTTTCTGGCAGGAAAAGAAATTTAGCGACCATGCCATCACGTATCACGGTCAGCGTGTTTTCCAGTGCTCGCCAGGCGGCTTTTTTACCGGCATTGTCACCGTCATAGCAGAAGATGATTTCATGTGTGGTGCGAAAAACTTTTTGTATCTGATCGGTTGTGGTCGCGGTGCCCAGTGACGCGACAGCATAGTTGATACCATGCTGGGCCAGTGCGACTACATCCATATAGCCTTCGACGACGAGGATACGGTCAATTTTCCGCAGTGCTTTTCTGGTCTCGTATAGACCGTAAAGTTCATAACCTTTGTGGAACACAGAATTTTCAGGTGAATTCAGGTATTTGGGTTCACCTTTATCGAGTATGCGGCCACCGAAGCCGATGATGCGACCACGCTGATCAGTGATGGGGAAAATGATCCGGTCACGAAAACGGTCATAGGTTTTGTTGCTCTCTTTATTGACGATAAGGCCTGTTTTGCTCAGTGCGCTGAGGGTCTCCGTTGATTTACCGATATGTCTGATCAGGAAATCCCAGCCATCCGGCGCGTAACCGATCTTGAACTGTTTGGCGACCTCGCCGGAAAGGCCGCGTTGTTTCAGGTAGTCGATGGCGCGTTGTGAATCTTTCAACGCATCCTGGTATAACTCACTGGCCTGTTCCAGTATGTCGTACAAGGGTTGTCTGTCTTCTTTTTTCCTGTTAGCAAAGCCGTCATCTTCGCGAGGAACATCGAGGTGTTGATCGGCAGCGAGAGTCTCGATAGCATCGATATAGCTAAGATGTTCATAGTCCATCAAAAAACCGATAGCATTGCCTTTTGCGTGACAACCGAAACAGTAATAAAACTGTTTGTTCTCACTGACGGTAAATGAAGGGGTTTTCTCATTGTGGAACGGGCAGCAGGCGGTAAATTCCTTGCCTTTTCTTTTCAGTGGTACGCGGGCGTTTATGACCTCGACGATATCACACCGTGTGATCAGATCGTCGATAAAATTTTGTGGGATACGTCCAGCCACGGGGTGATATCAGGTGGTCAGGTTGACGAAAGATAACTGGCGAGGGTTAAAGATTCTTTCGTATTCGATGATGGCGTATCGGTCAGTCATGCCAGCGATATAATCAGAGATACCTCTCGCTGTACCTTTATCGCCATGCTTGTCCCTTAGAATATTGCAGTGTTCCAGGGCTTCTGTGGGTAATATATTCGGGTCGACGATAAATGCTTCGAATAACGATTCGATTACATCAGCAGCTTTTTTTGTCATGCGGTGGACACGGTAATGCTGGTACAGATTTTTTCTGAGGAACTGCTTCAGCTCAAGTTTTTTCTCATCCATCTCATCGCTGAATGCCATCAGTTTCTGTTTCTGATTCCGTACATCGTCGATGGTATCGAGCCCGGCATCTGATATGTTTTCACGTGAGGTATCGATCAGGTCGACCACCATGACATTGATCATACGGCGTATGATCTCATGGATGAGTTTTTTATCATCGAGTCCGGGGTATTTTTTATTCACGATGTCGTGTTGTATCCGGAATAATTCGATCTTCAATAGTTCATCGATGGTGATCAGGCCGTAACGCAAGCCATCATCGATATCATGATTGTTGTAGGCGGTCTCATCAGACAGATCGGTTAACTGAGCCTCCAGACTGGGTTGTTTCTTGTCGATGAAGCGTTGACCGACATCACCCAGATCTTTTGCATTGGTGATCGAGCAGTGTTTTAAAATACCTTCTCGTGTCTCGAAGGTGAGGTTGAGCCCATCGAAATCAGCATATTTCTGTTCGAGTTTGTCGACCACCCGCAGGGACTGAATATTGTGTTCGAAGCCGCCGAGATCCTTCATGCAGTTGTTTAATGCAGTCTGTCCAGCATGACCAAAAGGTGTGTGCCCCAGGTCGTGAGCTAAAGCGATAGCTTCGGTCAGGTCTTCGTGCAAGCGCAGTTCACGTGCGATGCTGCGTGCGATCTGGGCGACTTCCAGAGAATGTGTCAGGCGTGTGCGAAACAGGTCACCTTCATGATTAACAAATACCTGGGTTTTATATTCCAGCCGCCTGAAAGCGGCAGAGTGGATGATGCGATCCCGGTCGCGCTGGTATTCATTGCGATAGGTCGGGTGTTGTTCGTCGAAACGGCGGCCGATAGACCGTGTATCAAAACAGGCATGTGAGACGAGATGACCGCTGTAGCTGCTGGTCGTGCTGGTTTGTTTCGGATCG
>DROB01000044.1 GCA_011321985.1 Gammaproteobacteria bacterium
AGAGTGCTCAGGCAATACCGCTTTTCTTATACCGATTTGGCCTGGCCCAAAATCAGTCGCAACGCCACCGCCAGCAAAGTTAGCTACGGTACATCCATTTTCCCAACAGTTATTCATGCCACGGAAAAACGAACCCGCATCTAAAATGGCATTTGGTGTACCACCCTGTCCGATATTGCTGGGCCTGAATTTATCGACCACCCAGACCAGTTGCAAGTTAGCATCTTCCAGTGTGTCGGTAGCTCCCATGCGATATTCTGTGGTCAACATCCATAAAGGTATCCTGATATCTTCCAGTTCATCGTAGATGTTGTTTCTTGAATAATCGACCGGGTTAATCACATCGAGTACACGGAACAGATCGGTACGACCCCAGATGACCTGCTGCTTACCAAAAGTGATATTCAGTTGTCGTCCATTATCAAAATCGATATCACCACCCGCATAAAGTTCACGGATGAAATCCCAACGATTATTAAATTCTGAATAGCGGAGATCATTCGTCGAATTATTCAGATAACCTTTTATACAACCTCTGGAATCAACATCGCAGGGCCTGACGGGCACACCAAATGCGACACCACCATCAGTGGAATGCAGGTGTTCACCGAGAACATCCAGACCTTCGTTCGGGTTTGTCGCCAGATCAAAACCAAAGGTATTACCCGGTGGTAGACCTGCCGTACCAGGATTAGTTGTAGCGCCCAGTCCACCACCATGTGGAACCTGCGCCGGTGGAATAGCGGGTGCACCCGGACCTAAGGTGCCCGCAGGTACTCCGATCTGCTCGAGTGTGATAGGGCTGCCCGCGTTTTTACCAAACTCATCGTCATTCAGATCATAGACACCATCATAAGAGGCTCGAAAAGTTCCATCGACAGAAAAGCTGTCGAAAAAACCGGTTTTTCCATAGTCTTTATGCGCTTCTAACTGTGCCGTATTTCTGAATTTGGACATGCCTCTGCTTCTGCGGTAGTAAGTCGCATTTTCAACAAATCCTCCCATGTCCCACTCTCCTTCTTCGGCGTTCACCGCTGCTGGTAGAAATGTTGACACACCAAATAGCATAGACGAGGCAAGTGGTACCAGACTTAGAGAAAGCCCACCCACTCCTTTATATCGAGTAATTTTTTTCATTTATATCCTCCCGGAACAATTTTATCTGAATATTTCAAGCCTTCTGTTTTTAGCTCTATCCCATAATTATTTTTATTATTTATTTCGTTATCCCATAATGAAACGCGGTTTAAAGCGCATGATCCATGCAGGCACGATAAACATTGCTGCCAGTGCATTGAGCACCAACATGACAATTAGTAATAAGGCAGCATCTGCCTGAAAACGCATGGTGGAGATGAACACCCACATCACGATGCCACTGATTAAAGTAATCGCGGTAAAGCCGATAGCCACACCGGTGGTACTGATCGCTTTTTCAATCGCCTTTTGCAGATCACCCAGATTTTTCATCTCTGCAATGATCCTGTCCATGATATAAATCGAATAATCAATACCGATGCCGATACCTACAGCGATAACAGGGACCGTGTTCACATTGATACCCATCCCGACTATCCCCATGTAGGCATACGTTAATGTTGTCGCGAATGACATCGCTAACAACATCAACCAGCCTGCATGTATCGACCAGTAAAATGCGGTGACAAATACCAGTATCAATAAAAATACCAGTGGGATCACCACGATATTTGTTTCATAGGCCGCCTCATTGATAGCGGCTGTCACACCTATGACACCACCGGCGAGCTTTAATGAAAAACCTTCAATCTGTGCAGCACTGCTAGCCATCCATCGTTTGACCATGTAGATAGCCCGACGGATGGTCTCACCTTTATGATCTTTATAATAAAAGACCATATTGGCGTTCTGCTCATCTGCATCGATAAATTCCAGTAATGCCCCGGGTACCGGACTCGACATCATATAAGTGAACATCAGTCCGCCTGATTCAAATTCATCCTTTGGAAAAGCTAACCAGCGTGGATCTCCACCATGAATGATCTTATTGACCTGAAGGATAAGATCGGGCAAACCTTTGGTACCTCCGAGCTCTGGATCCAGCATCATCTGTTGTTGAAAATCTGCCAATGCACGGATGATTTCAGGTTGTTTTAAACCATGTTCTTTATCACTGTGAGCAACGATGAATAGTTCTTCTGATCCGGGATACAGATTATTAATCGCAGTGGAAGAAATGTTGTAATCATGATCCGGGTACAGCAGTGGTGAACCCGGATCGGCCTCTCCTATCTGAACTTTTGAACAGAAGAACAAACTGACAGCAAACAACACTACAACTGTAATCAATGTATAACCGGAGCCCTTTGGGGTACATGATATTTTTGATACCGTAGGCAATAACTTTCTCAGGAAGTTATGTTTTATCTCCGTATTTTTTGGATCAGGTAGAACGCTCAATAGCACGGGGATAAATATCAAAACCGTAAATATCACGCTACCAGCCCAGAGTGAAGCATATACAGCTAATTTATCGTTGATCGGAACTGAACCAAGAGCAATCAGTAATAAACCGATCGCATCAGAGATAACACCCAATGACCCTGGGCGGAATAGTCCTTCGAATGTATTCCTGGCTGCTGTCTGCTTATCGTTATTCTGAGACTCGTGATAAAACCGTTCGATCAACTGTATACCATGTGACATAGCACGTGCCGATATGAGAAACGGCACGACCATCATCAATGGATCAAGGTTATAACCCAGTAATGCGATTATTCCCAGTCCCCAGATAGTGGTCAGGATGATACCGATAACCGGCAGCAATACACCATAGAATTTACGGAAATAGAGGATCAACAGACACACCATGATCAAGATAGTGAATAAGAATATCTCCAGTATTTCACCCACATAGCTGGTCACCCAACCAACGAGAACGGGCTGACCAGTAGCATAGATATTTATACCTTCTTCATTCTCGCTGTCACGTAATTCCTGTAACTCACTAAATACTTTCTGATAATCCAGCTCACCCTCATTGAGCGTTCCACGTATCAGAGCTGAAGATAGATCAGGTGAGACCAGAAGACCGTAAACACGTGGATTGGATAAGACATCTTCTTTTAATTTGTCCAGTTGTTGCTGTGTGTATTCTTTTTGCAGTGGGTCAAAGTATTCAGCTGACTTCAACGTGCCAAATTCATTCAGCCAAACCCTCCTCGTCGTACGATGTGTAAGACTGGTAACAAGATTGTGATTAATGCCTGATAAGGAATCAACCTTCTGAGTGATACGGTGTATTTTATTCAGGGTCTCAGGATTAAAGATATCACCCCTCTTTACTTCTAATACAACTACTACATTATTCGCACCACCGAAAGTCTCACGTATCTCATTATGAGTCTGAATATAAGGGTGTTCCTGTGGTAACAGATCAGAAAACTCCGATACCAGTCTCACAGCGGGTACCTGATAGGCAAAAAATAATGTGATGAGCAATATAGTACCGA
>DROB01000045.1 GCA_011321985.1 Gammaproteobacteria bacterium
CGCAGGAGGCATCGATCACCCAGGCAGCTTCCAGTCCTCTGAAGTGATCGATACGTACCAGGTCAAACTGTTCCAGGTGATGGATGATCCGATTTTTCCACCATGTGAAATCCGCTTCCCGCATGGCATCCCAGTCATAATGCGGATTGCCCCAACGCTGGCCGGTTTCTGAAAAATAATCAGGCGGCACCCCGGTAACGACTTCCATCCTGCCCTCGGCATCCAGCAGGAAGCATTCAGGATGTGCCCACACATCGGCACTGTCATGGCCGATAAATATGGGCATATCACCGAACAGCAATATGTCCATGTCAGTGGCTTTTTCTCTTATCACCTGCCAGCGTTTATGCAACTGGTACTGCTGCCACTTCAACGCTGTGATGGCCAGCTGATACTGCTGACGCGATTGCTGCAGAGCGGTGGCCTCACGAAACTTCCATTGCCTCGGCCATTCGATCCACGCGACATCATCAAAGTGCTGCTTCAACACCTTGAACAGGACATAATCATCCAGCCAGAATGCCTGTTTATTACAGAAGTCGATGTAATCCCTGTCACATTCATCAAGCACAGGGTAGTCTGATAACAACACGGGGTTGAAGGCGAAAGCAGAACTGCATTGATAAGGTGACAGGCCACTCTGAGGCTCGCCCAGCGGCAACACCTGCCAGACACTGAAACCGGTATCCGCCATCATCTGTAACCAGCGATCGACATCGTCATCCAGCGTGCCGGAAGGCAGTGATGTCGGATGCAGCAGGATACCCGCACGTCGTTGTTGAAGATCGGCAGGCAGCATTCTACTATCCGATATTCCTGACCATGGTGCCGGCATTTTCTGCACCGCCACCACCTTTCGATAACGCTTCATCCAGATTATCGGGTGCTGGAAGTTTCAGCAAGCGGTACAGGTTTTTCAGTTGTGCGCGAAACAGCTGATCGAAATCATTCACACTTTCTGATGCATTTTTTTCACCAAACCACCAGAACCAGTCGGAGCCTTCACAGATGGCCAGTTGACGCGTGACGATCTCGATCTGATCCGCCTCCAGACTGCCGTCATCCATCACTCTGTCATAAGCCTGTTTGGCTTCGATCAGTCGGTCCCATGCACGATTTTTGTCGGGTTCGCCGATCCATGTCGAAAACGAACCGTAGACCCAACTGCCGGAACACAGTCTTTTGAGTGTGTGTTTTTTTGTCTTTTCGGTGAGATCAGAGAAAGTCGTTGCCCGCACCAACGGATGTTCGGCCAGTGTCCGGTAGAGATGATCGAGAAAATAATAACCGTTATGCGGATAGTACTCCCAGGCATTTTCACCATCCAGGATGATCGAGACCACGTGCCGGTTCGCACTATCGCCTAAAAAATCGGCGATATTCACCAGATTGTGTACCAGGTCATTGGCGGCATCGACCGAATTCATCTTGCTGTATTCGAACCCTATCAGGTCGGACAGGCCGTCATCGCGAAAAAACAGTTTGGGAGTGTAGCCTTCTAATATATGCGGATGAAAAAGGGCACGTTTACTGTACACCTTTTCCGGATCATGCTCGCTTAGCTGCATGCTGTTACGCCACACGCCTTCACCGGATGCTGTCCATTTGAAATCAAATTCTTCGACCAGTGCCACTGCATCATCCGAGATAGCGCCCTCCGACAACCAGATACCCTGCGGTCGGAGCCCAAAAAATCGCTGGAAGCAGTTCAAGCCCTGCTGTATATGCCAACGGGAGCGTTCCATGCCACCAGGATAGATCAGACAATCCGGTGTCGGCGCTCCCTCCTGGGTACACATCATATTGCCTATATCATTGAGCAGCGGGATAATCGGATGCCCATAAGGGGTCATCGAGAGTTCAATCTGTCCGTCTTCCGCCCGCCTTCGGTAACGTGGTATCAGGTTTGAGATACAGTCATAGATGAGTTGCAGTAATGTCCGGCGATCAGCCTGATCGAACATCTTGGCTTTTTTGATCAGGTCTTTTGAAGTCTGTGTCTGTTTCAGCGTATGGCCTAACCACACCAGATGGTACCAGACCAGTACATCGATATAATATTGAGCATTCAGGTACTGCAGGCAGCCGGTATCGTGTTGATCACACCTGCCGCCGGGAAACATCATTTTAAAGGGTTCGAGGAGACGTTTGAATTCAGGATACGGATCGATCATCTTTTCCGCATTTGCCTTCTGGCAATCACACAGCAACTGGTAGCGTTCGAGCGGTGATTCCGGTATCGGTTTTACACCGGCGAGCAGGTTGAGCATCGGGTCTCTCATGGCCTGTCCGTGATCGAGCCAGTTTTTTAGCTGCCTCGCATAATCATCCAGTTGCTCTAACAACACCGGTGCAAAATTTACCACGACATGCATCTTCGGGTGATTTTCCAGGTGTGTCACCATGTCTTCGTAATCTTTTATCGCATGCAGATAGACCCAGGGTAGACAGTAATCGCCATCGATCCCCTGCTGGTACCACGGCTGGTGCATATGCCAGCACAGGACGAAATTGACGGCATTATCCGCAACGTTTGTTGTCTCTTTTTTACTGCTCATAACATTTAACGATTCTCATCCTGTTGTCTCAGGCAGCGGTCAGATTATCACTGACCGCATTATCGTTAAACAGGGCCTCTTTATCAATGATGTAAAGATGTTGCCCCAGCATCTCCGGCGTTACCAGTACGATACCACTCTCAGTAACATGGAACCGTTTACGGTCGAGTGCCAGATCTTCACCGATGACCATACCGTCTTCGATGGTACAGGCCTTGTCGATTATGGCACGGGTGATTCGGCAGTTTTTCCCGATAGAGACTTTAGGCAGGATCACGCTGTCCTTGATGGTGGTACCGCGTTCGATCTCGGTGGCAAAAAAGATGACGGATCGTTTGACCCTGGCACCGGACAATATGCAGCCACCGGAAACCAGTGAATCGATGGCCTGGCCTCGTACATCATCATCATCAAAAACAAACTTGGCCGGTGGGTGCTGGGTCTGGTAGGTCCAGATCGGCCAGTCACGAGAATACAGATTGAGTTCGGGTTCGACCGCACACAGCTCGATATTGGCCTTCCAGTAAGATTCGAGATTTCCCACATCCCGCCAGTAGGCCGGTGTTCCATCATTATTTTTGAATGGGTAAGCATGAGCATTACAGGTTTTGATGCTCTTGGGTACGATATCTTTACCAAAATCATGTGCCGAATCAGCCTCTTCAGCATCTGCTATCAGGCTGGCATAGAGATAGGCGGTTGAAAAGATGTAGATGCCCATCGATGCCAGCGAGGTATCCGGTCGACCGGGCATGGCTTCCGGGTCTTCCGGCTTTTCTGTGAATTCTGTTATACGGAAATCCTCATCGATCGACATGACACCGAACTCTCTGGCCTCCTCACGCGGTACTTCGATACAGCCGACAGTCAGATCAGAGCCGGAAGCAACATGCTGGTAGAGCATCTTCGAATAATCCATGGTGTAGATATGATCGCCGCCCAGTACCACGACATTGTCCGGTGCATGGCGACGGATGATATCGATATTCTGATACAGGGCATCGGCCGTACCCCGGTACCACTCATTATCTACACGTTGCTGAGCGGGGATGAGTTCGACAAACTCGCCTATCTCGGCACGCATAAAGCCCCATGCTCGCTGCAGGTGGCGGATCAGTGAATGTGATTTATATTGTGTCAGCACACCGATGCGACGCAGGCCGGAATTGACACAGTTGGACAGGGCGAAATCGATGATTCGGTACTTGCCACCAAACGGCACCGCCGGTTTGGCTCGCCACTTGGTCAGCCCCTTGAGCCGGGAGCCGGAACCACCCGCCAGTATCAGTACCAGCGTCTTTCGTGTCAGCTCCGAACCCATATTGGCATCGGTATAATAACGGTAATGTCTGGATTGTGTCTCTGAGCTTTTGGTCATTTTGATACCTGCTGGGGTAAGTGCGGTACTGATCTGTGTTGCATTTTTACGGCTTCGGACATGGCGCCGAGCACGCCGACACGCTCATTGGTGACAAGGTAGACAGCGATCTGCTCGACGAGTTCTCGCATCCGCCCCTTATTCAGATAAGCATGGATAAAATCGACTGACTGCATCTTGTCTACTATTTTGGCGGCGATGCCACCGGTGATAAAGATACCGCCGTAAGGCTTGAATAACAGTGCGATGTTACCGATGTAAGCCCCGTATATCTGCACGAAGAGTGACAGTGCCCGCTCGGCGACCACATCATTTTCAGCATGTTCATTGATCCACTGTGCATCGATACCTTCACCCTGTTTGTCGGCACAAAACTGGTACAGCGATACCAGCCCATTACCGGACAGGATGCGTTCATAGGAAACGTGTCCAAAACGCTGCCGCATGAACTGCAGCAATTCTATCTGAGTATCATCGGCGGGGGCAAAATCGATGTGACCACCTTCTGTATCATGAGCACAGGCAGCTTTTTTGCCGCCCTCTGCCCAGGCGACACCGAGTCCGGTGCCGGCACCAACGGCTACCCGCGTGGTATTCCTTGCCAGGCTGGCAGGGTTTTCAGCCTGCTCTGAAATGCCCGGATTTAAAATTATCCTGTCTTTTTCCAGCAACTGTCCGGTACCGAATGCAGAGGCCTGAAAGTCATTCATGAAGTGCACATTTCTGATGCCGAAACGGTCTTTCAATACCTGTTTTTCGATGGTCCAGGGAAGATTGGTCAGCCGCGCCGAGGATTCGCCGACCAGGCCCGGTAGTGCCAGCGTCAGTGAATCGACCCTGCTGGTGTCAGTATGGGTGCTTGTCCCACTGTCTTCGATGAAGGTCTGCAACAGGGGCTCAAAACCATCAAACTCATTACTCAGATAACGTGCTTCATACAGGACATTATCGGGTTTGTCTGCATCCGTGAATACCAACCGTGTTTTTGTACCACCAACATCTGCTGCGATGATATGCATTGAATCTGTCCTTTTCTTCTGTGATTTTCGTATCTAAAAAAGCTTAACTATTAGCAGAATTTACTATCAGTCGATGACATCGTGCGTCCCGCTTTTTATTGACAGCATGGCTCCGACACGATGAACTCTGCAAGATGCTTCTACCACTGGATGCTCTCTAACGCACCATACGTAAGGATCAAACGCATCCAGTTAAGATGATATAGCTTATAAATTACGAAACGATGATGTACGTCAATTAATTAAATGGATTTAATTGGTGAGCTGCGTTCCTGCGATGAATAACAGGCATTCATAATCGTAGATCTGGATCTTACGCCGGCTGACATTCAGCATGCCACTGTCCTGAAATCGCCTCAGCGCACGACTGACGGTCTCGATCGCCAGCCCCAGATAATTCGCTATATCCTGCCGGGTCATGCTCAATTTGATCTCATCGACCGGCTGACCATTTCGTACC
>DROB01000046.1 GCA_011321985.1 Gammaproteobacteria bacterium
AAGGATTTATTGGCGTTCTTTGCACCCCAAGGGTATTTGTCGCTTCGCTCGGGCACGTCCCTGGCGGCAAAAATGTTTCTAAATCTTTCAACGTCCGCCATGCATCGGCAACAGACGTTTAATTCTGCATAGTCACCGTATTTAAGTATCATCCTGATACAGTTAACGCCTGATTTTTCTGTTATTTAGATTTCTTTTTAGATTTGTCTTTCTTCGATTTTTTATCCTTGGCTTTTTTGCTCTTTTTACTTTTACTTTTTTTATCTTTGGACTTTTTATCTTTTTTACTCTTTTTCTTGGTTTTCTTCTTATCACTGGACTTTTTATTTTTAGATTTTAGTGCTTTTTCTTTTGTTGTTTTTTTCTTCGAATCGGATTTTTTTTCACTCTTTTTCTTTGCCTTTGATGAACTGGCCTTTCCAGACTTTGCCCGGCAGTGTCCAGAGACTTTTATCCCGTCTTTTCGCTTGTAAGCACCGACCCAGGTACAACTATCCCCTGCCGAGCAGGATGTTTTTGATTTACCTTTGCAGGATGCGGCTTCAGCGGAAAAACTGAATCCGATAATAAAAAATACGGTCAGAATGAGGGTTAATATTTTATTGTGATTATTTGGCATTTAGCTACTCTCTAATAGGATGATGATTATCGGGTAAACAGGATAATACCTGCTGTATTTACTGGAGGCAATCTAAATAAATATCAAAAAATCGGGGCTAAAAACAGGTTTTAATATTATCCTTAATACAATCATATAAATTAAGGGTCAGGCGATCCGCCATCATCCATGTTAAAAACACTCAAAAATTTAATTGTACTGCCGCTGGTCTGGTTAATGCTAATAGCACTGAGCCTGTTGCTCTATCTGCTATCTCATATGCCAAGAGCGCTATCGGGGCGTTATTATCATTATCTATCGCGTCTCTGGTGTCGTTTATTCATCCGTGCACTGGATGTTGATTTACGGTGTATAAATAAAAATACTCAAGCACTTCCTGAACAATATATCCTCATCGCCAATCACCCTTCTGCACTTGAAGATTTTGGTGTTCCCGCCCTGTTTGATATTTATCCGCTGGCAAAGGCCGGTGTACGGGACTGGATCGTATTGGGTCGTATCAGTGATTACGCCGGTACCATCTATGTCGAACGAGGCAGTGCCGACTCTCGGCACGCAGCCAAAAAGGCTCTGCTCGATGCGGTTAAAGCCGGTAAAAATATCGTGATTTTTCCTGAAGGTGGCTGTAAAGGTTCAAGGATCTATGAAAAATTCCAGACAGGAGCATTTGATATCTCTCTACAGACCGGTGTACCGATACTCCCGGTTTTTTTACATTATATCGACCAGAATACCTTTGAATGGACCCATCAGACCCTGGTACAGAAACTCTGGCAGATATTTAAAAGTAATGACAACCGGGTCAATTATTATGTGCATGATGCCCTGTCACCAGGAGCATTTAAAGATCGCGAAAGTTTTACTCTACACACGCATGCACTATATCTGGCCTGGCAGAAAGACTATCTGGACTAGCCTGGCAACAGGTGAAATCAGCAAAAACAGAGTCACAGGGTAAAATATCCTCAAATTTCTGCATAATATCCTGTAGGTTATTGTATTTATCAGATATAATGCGCCCTCGTTTATGGTGTACTTCGGTCTACACCTGTTTTTACAGCGGTAATCACATACGATTACCCCGGAACATAAAACGTGTTTCCGCCTGGACCGACCCATACTTGATAGTATCGGGCGGGCCGATTCCTGAATCGCTTCTGAGAGCAAACCACTGATGTCATTTGAATCCCTCGGTCTATCGGCCGAATTAAACCGTGCTGTATCCGAAAAAGGTTACAGCGTCCCTACTCCTATACAGAAACAGGCTATTCCTGTCGTACTCGAAGGCCGAGACCTGATGGGCGGAGCACAGACTGGTACCGGCAAAACAGCCGGTTTCACGCTGCCATTACTGCAGCGGCTAATGGAAACCGAGGTTCCTCGAAAAGGTCGTCGGCCACTGCGAGCACTGGTATTGACACCCACCAGAGAACTGGCGGCACAGGTCGCAGAGAGCGTACGTGACTATGGTCGTTATCTTCCACTGCGTTCTACCGTGGTCTTTGGCGGAGTCAGTATCAATCCGCAAAAGATGAAGCTGATCAAGGGTGTCGATGTGCTGGTAGCAACGCCCGGGCGTTTGCTCGATCACGTAAATCAGCGCTCGGTCGATCTTTCTAATATCGACATACTGGTACTGGACGAAGCTGATCGTATGCTCGACATGGGTTTTATCCACGATATCAAAAAAGTGCTGGCTCTGGTACCGAAGAAAAAACAGACACTCCTGTTCTCTGCCACCTTCTCAGACGATATCAAGAAGCTGGCAAATGGCTTGCTCAGATCACCTCAACTCATCGAAGTCGCAAGGCAGAATGCAGCCACCGAGACAGTGACACAGGTCATCCACCCGGTCGATAAAACACGTAAGCGTGAATTGCTTTCATTCCTTATCGGTTCAAATAACTGGCAACAGGTGCTGGTGTTCAACCGTACCAAACACGGTGCCAACCGCCTGGCGGAACAGCTGAATAAAGATGGCATCACTGCTGCAGCTATCCATGGCAATAAGAGTCAGGGGGCCCGCACCCGGGCACTGGCATCCTTTAAATCAGGAGAAGTCCGGGTCCTGGTCGCAACCGATATCGCCGCGCGTGGCATAGACATCGATCAGCTACCCCATGTGGTGAACTTCGAGTTACCTAACATCGCTGAGGATTACGTCCACCGTATCGGCCGCACCGGACGTGCAGGTAATGAAGGTGAAGCCATGTCACTGGTCTGCGTCGACGAGCTAAAGCTGCTGAAAGATATCGAAAAACTGATCAAACGTGATATCCCTCGAGAGGTCATAGAAGGTTATGAACCTGATCCATCGATC